>JASHZK010000142.1 GCA_030042575.1 Acidimicrobiales bacterium | reverse complement strand
TTGGCTGCTGTCCGCTCCCGAGAACAGCGTCAAGCGGACCTCCGACATGGCCGTCAGCCACCGCTCGCGGCGCTGGCTCTCGGCCAGCAGGCGGCGCAGCTCGAGCTCGGCTTCCTTGCGCTCGGTGATGTCGCGCAGCACCGCCGCGAACCCGGCCGGTTCGCCGCTCACGTCGCTGACCAACGACAGCGACTCGGCCACGTCCACCTGGTGGCCGGCGGCATCGATCCTCCGGGTGTCGCGGGTGGGCAGGCGCGTGCCGCCGCGCACCTGAGCCATGCGCTCTTCGACTTCGCCGCGCAGTTCGGGAGGGACCAGCCGCCAGTAGGAGCGGCCGACCGCCTCTTGGTTGCGCAACCCGAGCAGCCGCTCGGCCCCGGGGTTCCAGCTGATGATGGTCGCCTTCAGGTCCATGGAGAACATGGCGTCCGCCGAGGAGGCGACGATGCTGGCCAGCCGGGCCTCGGTCGCCCACTCGGCCCGTTGGAGGCTCATGTCCCGCACGGCGGCCATGGTGAGGACACGGCCGTCCATGTCCAGGGTCGTGAGGCTTATGTCCACGGGGAATTCGCTGCCGCCCCGCCGTAGCGCCCACAGGTCCAGACCGGTCCCCATGGGACGGTGGACGGGATCGTCCACGTACTTTTGCCGATGGGTCACATGGCGCGTGCGGAAGCGGGCCGGCAGGAGATCCTCGATGGATCCTCGTCGCAGCCCGCCCGCCGGGTAGCCGAACAGCTGCTCGGCCAGTCGGTTGGCGGCCACGATGCGGCCGGCGCCGTCCACCAACACGGCGGCGTCGGGCACCAGCCGCATCACGGCCTCGACGAGCTCCCCGGGAGCCCGGATGCGGCCGGCTCCCTCCCCGGCGGTGGTCGTCACCGTCCTCTCCGGCGTCACCAGGCGAAGGCTAGCTGTGGGCGGCCTCTTCGATCCCGTAGAACAGCCGTTCGGTCACACGACGCGCCCTGCGGGTGACGCGCCGATAGTCGTCGCGCAGGGCGGCTGGCGTGGTGCTCAGACTGCGGGCCAGACGCGACAGATCGTGGGTGCGGGCGGGCAGGGCGTCTCCCGGTGGGGTCCCACCGGGCAGGGCCCCCACCAGATGCCAACGGTTGCGGGTGTGCTCGCAGAAGCGGTAGCTGGCTCGTAGGCAATGGGCGTCGGCCGTCTCCAGGGCTCCGGCCGACTCCAATTCGTCCAGGGCGGCCATGGTCGAGGGTCCGGCCACGCCGTGCCCCAGCTGCAGCAGCTGCACCGTCCACTCCACGTCCGACAGCGAGCCGCGCCCGAGCTTCAAGTGGAACTGCGGGTCCTCGCCGCTCGGGACCCGCTCGCGCTCTATGCGGGCCTTCATCCGGCGGATCTCGGCCGTCTCCTCGCGGCCAAGGGGACGGTCCCATACGAATTGGCGCACCTCGGTCATGAAACGCTCGCCCAACCGGCGATCCCCGGCGACCACCCGGGCCCGCAGCAGCGCCTGGCGCTCCCAGGTCTGCGCCCACCGGGAGAAGTAGAGCCGGTAGCCGGCGATGTCGCGGCTCAGTCGGCCGTGGGCGCCCTCCGGGCGCAGACCCAGGTCCAAGGTGGCCACCCGGGTGGCCGGGTTGGTCCCGTGCACGAGCCGGAGCAGCGCTTCGGCCAGGGTGTCGCCGCTGGTCTGGCCCGCGCCGCCGCCTTCGTCCTCGTCGCCGTGGACGAAGAGCACGTCCAGGTCGCTGCCGTAGGCCAACTCCGCTCCGCCCAGGCGCCCCATGCCGATCACGCACAAAGAGGGTGCCGGCGCCAGCCGCTCGACGAGGTCGGCCACCGCCGCCTGCAACAGCGCCTCGGCCACCGCCGACAGGGAGGCGCCGGTGGCCTCGACCTCGTCCAGGCCCAGCAGGTCCCGGGCGGCAACCCGCACGAATTGGTCCTGACGGAGGCGCAGGAGCTGGGACCGCCGGCCCTCGTCGTCGACGGCTCGTCGCAGACGCGTCATGGCCTCGGCCCGCAGGTTCCTCCGGCTCTCGGGGGTCAGGGCGTCGTCGTCGTCGACCACGGCGATCAGCTCGGGGTTGCGCGCCAGCGCCTCGGAAAGCGCTCGGCTCGAGCCCAGGAGCAGGCACAGGCGGCGAGCCGCTTCGGGCGATTCCCGAAATGCCGACACCACCAGGGATCGGTGATGGGGGTTCAGCGCCAGGGCCCGCAGGCCGAGCAGCCCGAGGTCGGGATCGGGCGTGAGCGACAGCCAGTCGAACAGCAGCGGCAGCAGCTGGGCCATGAGCCGAGAGCCGCGGTCGAGCCCGCCCACCAACTCCCCCACGGCCGCCTCGGTGCGACGGGCGTCGGCGAAGCCGAAGGCGGCGAGCCGCTGTTCCAGCGCTTCGCTGTCCATGGAGGGCGTCCCCGAGAACGCCTCGAGCAGCGGGCGGAAGAAGAGACGTTCGTGGATGGCCCGAACCTCGGCCCGCCGCCGGCGCAGCTCGTCGTCGAAGCGCTCCAGGGCACTGGCCCGGGCGTCGTCGGCGAAGCCGAGGAGTCGGGCCATGCGCCGTCGGGCGCCGGCATCGGCGGGCACGGCGTGGGTCTGCTCGTACTCGATCAGCTGGAGACGATGTTCGACGGTGCGCAAGAAGCAGTAGTGGTCGGCCAAGGTGGCGGCGTCATCGGGAGAGACGTAGCCAGCCGCGCCCAGCTCGGCCAGCGCCCCCAGGGTGGAGCGGTCCCGGATGACGGGGTCCGCCTTTCCGTGCACCAGCTGCAGCAGCTGAACGGCGAACTCGACGTCGCGGATGCCACCCGGACTTCGTTTGAGCTCCCAACCGGCCAAGCCCCGCCTTCTCACCATCTCCTCGGTGCGCGCCTTCATGGACCGCAGCTCGGCCAGCTCGTCCGCCGAGAACGATCGCTGCCAAAGGGCCTCGTCCACCGCCCGGGTGAAGACGGCGCCCACTCCTGCGTCTCCCGCCACCGGCCTGGCTTTGAGCAGAGCCTGGAACTCCCAGGCCGACGCCCACCGTTCCCAATAGGAGCGGAAGGAGTCGATGCTGCGGCTCAAGGGGCCGGCCCGGCCCTCGGGTCGCAAGTCGGCGTCGACTCGGAAGCTGGAGCCCGCCACCTCCATGACCTTGCGCGCCAGGCGTGTGTCGGTGTCGGCGCCAGTGACGAAGATCACGTCGACGTCGCTGGCGTAGTTGAGCTCGGCCCCGCCCAGCTTGCCCATGCCGATGACGGCCATGGCCTCAGCACCGCTCCCGGCCACGCTCTCGGCCGACAGCGACAGGGCCGCTTCGAGCACGTGGCCGGCCAGGCCGGCCAGCGACGCTCCCACCACGTGAAGGGGGTCCAGGCCGAGCAGGTCCCGCGCTGCGATGCGCAACCCGGCCAGCCGGGAGCTGCGCGCCAGTGATCGTGCGTCTTGACGCTCGAGCACCACCGGGCCGTCGAGGTCGTCGAGCACGTCCAGAGCGGCCGGGTCGGCCAGGCACAGGCGGGCGAGGACGTTGCTGGCCTCCACCACCGATACCAGGGCCCGTCCCAGCGGGCTGAGCTCGCGGCCGTCGACCAACCGTCGGAGGGTCTCGGGTCGCTCCTCGGCCAGCCGGCGCAGGGCCGGTCCCACGGTTTCGGGGGCGGCCGAGCGCTCGGCGGCGCCATCGAGCACAGCGAGCCCGGTCACAGAACCAGCTTGCCAGCGGGCGGCGCCGGGCTCGGCCGCCGGAGGCGGGGTGCGGCGCCGTTACGCTGCCAGAGTGGAGCACCTGCGGGTTGTGCTGTCCCAGCTCGACACCGTGGTGGGCGACGTCGACGGCAATGCCGCTCGGCTGATCGATGCCTTGGGCCGGGCCGAGGACGCGGGAGGCGATCTGGTGGCCTTCCCCGAGCTGGCCTTGACCGGTTATCCCCCCGAGGACCTGTTGCTCAAGCCGGCCTTCCTGGCCGACAACCTGGCCGCCTTGGACCGGGTGGCCGGCGCCACCGGCTCCTGTGCGGCCATCGTCGGCTTCGTCGACGCCGTGGGGACCGACAGCCTGCCTCAGGCGGTGGCGGGCGCCGCCGGCGCCGGGACCCAATCGCGAGAGGCGGCGGTGCGAGGAGCGCCACGTTGGTTGCGCAACGCCGTGGCGGTCTGCGCCGGGGGACGGGTGATGGGGGTGTACCACAAGCGCCTCCTGCCCAACTACGGGGTGTTCGACGAGGACCGCTGGTTCGCGCCGGGGACCGAACCACTCGAGCTCTACGGGGTGGGCAGCTGGCGGGTGGGGGTGTCGATCTGCGAGGACCTGTGGTTCCACGAAGGCCCG
>JASHZK010000141.1 GCA_030042575.1 Acidimicrobiales bacterium | reverse complement strand
GAGATGGCGTCGCTGTTCACCGACGAGGCCCGCTTGGCCATGTGGCTGGAGGTGGAACTTCTCGCCGTGGAGGGCAGGGCCGAGGTCGGAGACGTCCCGGCCGAGGTGGCCGCAGCCACCAGGAAGCGCGCCCCGGCCGTCGACGCCGAATTCGTGGCCAAGGTGGCCGAGCGCGAAAGGGTCACCGACCACGACGTGGCCGCCTTCGTGGACGCGGCCCAGGAGGCCATCGGTCCTCCCGAGGGCTCCTGGGTGCACTACGGGCTCACCTCCTCCGACGTGGTCGACACCGCCTTGTGCGCCACCTTGGTGCGGGCCACCGATCTGCTCCTCGAGGCCTCCGACGAGCTGGTCTCGGTCTTGAAGCGCCGGGCCTCGGAATTCGCCGTGACCCCCATGGCCGGACGCACCCACGGCATGCAGGCCGAGCCCATCACCTTCGGGGCGAAACTGGCCCTGTGGTGCCTGCAGGCCGACCGGGACCGCCGGCGCCTGCGCAACGCCCGGGTCCAGATCGCCGTGGGCAAGCTCTCGGGGGCGGTGGGCACCTACTCCAACATCGATCCACGGGTCGAGGCCTACGTGTGCGGCGCCCTGGGGCTGGCGGCCGTCCCGGCCACCCAGGTCGTGGCCCGCGACCGCCACGCCGAGCTGCTCTACGCCTGCGCCGCGGTCGGCTCCACGTCGGAGACCATCGGCACCGAGATCCGCCATCTGGCCCGCACCGAGTTGAGTGAAGTCGAAGAGCCCTTCGGCCCCGGTCAGAAGGGATCTTCGGCCATGCCACACAAGCGCAACCCGATCCTCTCCGAGCGTCTGGCCGGCCTGGCCCGGGTCCTGCGGGGATATCTGCAGCCCGGGCTCGAGGACGTGGCCCTGTGGCACGAGCGCGACATCTCCCACAGCTCGGTGGAGCGGGTCATCCTCCCCGACGCCTGTCTCCTCAGCTATTACCTGTTGCGCAAGACGGCTGGACTGATCGGGGGCCTGGTCGTTCACCCCGAGCGCATGCGGGCCAATCTGATGGAGGGATCGCTGGGCCTGGTGTTCAGCCAGTCGGTCCTCCTGGCCTTGGTGTCTTCGGGAATGACCCGGGACGAGGCCTATCGGGTCGTCCAGCGCGACGCCCGCACGGCCTGGGTGCAGCGGCGCCCACTCCGCTCGGTGCTGGAAGAGGATTCCCAGGTGGCTCTGAGCGGGGCCGCCTTGGACGAAGCCTTCAGCCTCGAGCGGTCACTGGGCCACGTGCACCGTTTCCTCGACGCACTCCAGGAGGTGGAAGGGTGAGCTTGTCCAGGATCTACAGCGGCAAGGTCCGTGAGATCTACGCCGTGGATGACGACCGGTTGCTCATGGTGACCACGGATCGCATTTCCGCCTTCGACGTGATCCTGGCCGAGCCCATCCCCCACAAGGGCAGGGTGCTCACGGCCATGACCGTCCACTGGCTCGACGCCCTGTCCGACCTGGCCCCGAGCCATCTGGTGAGCGCCGATCCGTCGCAGTTCCCGGAGGGTGCCGACGAGATCGAGGGCGTGGCCGGCCGGGGCATGTTGGTGCGCAGGGCCCAGATGCTGCCCATCGAGTGCATCGTGCGCGGCTACCTGGCCGGGTCGGGTTGGAAGGAGTACCGGTCGTCGGGAACCCTGCACGGGACAGCCCTGCCCGCAGGCATGCGCCAGGCCGACCGGTTGCCCGAGGCAGTGTTCACCCCGTCGACCAAGGCCACCGAGGGCCATGACCTCAACATCTCCTTCGACGACGCCGTGGAGATGGTGGGCAAGGAGACGGCCTTCGCCGCTCGCGACCTGTGCGTCGAGGCCTACCGCCGGGCCCATGACGCCGCCGAGGCGCAGGGAATCATCGTGGCCGACACCAAGTTCGAGCTCGGCTTCATCGACGGCCGCCTTTCCATCTGCGACGAGGTCCTCACCCCCGACTCGTCGCGCTTCTGGCCCTCCGACGAATGGGAGCCAGGCACCAATCCGCCGTCCTACGACAAGCAGCCGGTGCGCGACTGGCTGGAGTCGAGCAGTTGGGACAAGACACCCCCGCCACCCCGTCTGCCGGCCGAGGTCGTGCAGGCGACGAGCGAACGCTACGTCACCGCCTACGAGCGCATCTGTGGACGGCGGCTCTCCGACTGGTACGGGTGACCCGATGAAGTTCTCGGTTCTCGTCGAGGTCCGCCTTCATCCCGGGATCGCCGATCCCCAAGGGGCGACCATCGAGCGGGCCCTTCCGGCGCTGGGGTTCTCGGAGGTCGCGGGGGTCAGAGTGGGCAAGGCCATCCGTTTCGTGATCGACGCCGCCGACGAACCCGCCGCTCGAGCCGAGGCCGAGGACGTGGCCCAGCGTCTCCTGGCCAATCCCGTCATCGAGGAGACGGCGGTGACCGTGCTCGGCCCTCCCTCGGTGGACGGTTCTGACGGAGCCGGCGGGTGAGCACCCGCGTCGGCGTCGTCGTCTTTCCCGGCAGCAACTGCGAGCACGACGTCGTGCGAGCCCTGCAGGGGCTCGGGGCCGGGGCCGAGCTCGTCTGGCACGACCGGCGCCGGTTGGAGAGGCTCGACGCCCTGGTGCTCCCCGGCGGCTTCGCCCATGGCGACTACCTGCGTCCCGGCGCCCTGGCCCGCTTCTCACCGGTCATGGACGCCGTGGCCCGCTTCGCGGCCGACGGGGGACCGGTGGTGGGCATCTGCAACGGCTTCCAGGTCCTGACCGAGGCGGGGCTCCTGCCCGGTGCCCTGCAGAAGAACGCCGGGCTGCGCTTTCTCTGCACGGTGGTCCCGGTGGTCGTGTCCTCGACGCGCAGCGCCCTCACCGGCCATCTCGAACTGGGCTCGGTGCTCGAGCTGCCCATCAACCACTTCGAAGGCAACTACACGGGCGACGAGGCCACCTTGGCCCAGCTGCGAGCCGAGGACCGGGTGGTGCTCCGTTACGCCGTCAACCCCAACGGGTCGGCCGACGACATCGCCGGCATCTGCAACGAGGCCGGCAACGTCGTCGGGCTCATGCCCCATCCCGAGCGGGCGTGCGACCCACTGACGGGTCGTACCGATGGGCAGGGACTGCTGCGGTCGTTGTTGTCGGCGGCGGTCGCTGCTCCTTCGCCGGCCCTCGGTGGTGGGTGAGCAGGTGGCTGAGTCAGGTGGCTGGGGCAGGTGGCTGGGGCAGGTGGCTGGGGCAGGTGGCGGAGTCAGGCGTTGCGGGTGATGCCGGCTCGAGACAGCACATGGGCCGGCACCCCGGCTGCTCGCCAGGCGTTGTAGCCGATGCCCTTTCGTTCACCGTAGGCCCTGGCCACCTTGACGAAGGCCTTCTCCAATCTGTCGAGATCGTTCGGCCCCACCAACCGGTCGAGCTCTGCTTCGAGGTCGGTCTGCTCCTGGAGCAGGTGTAGGCGGGCCAGGGGGTCGGCCTCGGCCACCTCTTGTCTCACCTGCACCAGTCGGCGCCGAATCGAGTCGGGTGCGCGCCGCCGTCCCCGACGGGGGCGCTGGTGGTCGACGGCCTCGAGATAGCGACGAACCACCCGGCCCTCCTCGCGCCCGCGAGCCAGTGCCTGCTTGTGGGTGTCCGACATGGCGGGCCGCTTGGGGGTCCTGGCCCGCTCCATAGCCGAGGAATTATGGCGTCGTCTCTGCGGTCATGCAAAGGAAAACCGACCGGTTCTTTTTCCGTTTTTCCGCTACTGGATTTTCGCTGGCCTGCTCTTTTCGCTCGACCGGGCTGAGAAGGCCCCGGATCGGACATCGATATCGGCCCTGTGAGCGGGGCCAATAGCCGCCGGGAGGCGCTGGCCGAGCAGGTACGGTGACGTCGTGGCTCCCCCCGCCGACGGCACGCTGGAGGAGACGGGACTGCACCGGGCGCTGGGCCTGACCGACGAGGAAGCGGCACGAATCGCCGAGATCCTGGGCCGGCCGGCCAACCATCTCGAGCTCGCCATGTTCGCGGTGATGTGGAGCGAGCACTGCTCCTACAAGTCCTCCCGCCTGCACCTGCGCCGCCTTCCCACCCAGGGTCCCGATGTGCTCGTCGGACCCGGTGAGAACGCCGGGGTCGTCGACGCCGGCGACGGCATCGCCGTGGCCCTGCGCATCGAGAGCCACAACCATCCCTCGGCGGTCGAGCCCTATCAGGGGGCGGCCACCGGGGTCGGTGGGATCCTGCGCGACATCTTCACCATGGGAGCCCGACCGGTCGCTCTCATGGACCCGCTGTTCTTCGGTCCCCCCGACGACGCCCGGGGGAGGTGGCTGGTCGAAGGCGTGGTGGCTGGCATTTCCGGCTACGGGAACTCGGTGGGGGTGCCCACGGTGGGCGGGGAGCTCACTTTCGCCCCCACCTACGCCCGCAACCCCCTCGTCAACGTGCTGTGTCTGGGTGTCATGCCCAAGGAGCGTCTGGTGCTGGGCCGGGCCAGTGGCGTGGGCAACCTGGTGGTGCTCCTCGGTGCCACCACCGGCCGCGACGGCATCGGCGGGGTCAGCGTGCTGGCCTCGACAGGATTCGCCGAGTCGGGCGACGACGGGGCCAAGCGCCCCAGCGTCCAGGTGGGCGACCCTTTCGAGGAGAAGCGGCTCATCGAGGCCTGCCTGGAGCTGCTGGACCGGCAGCTGGTGGTGGGTGTTCAGGACCTGGGTGGGGCCGGGCTCACGTGCGCCACCTGCGAGACGGCGGCCCGGGCGGGCACGGGGATGGACGTCGACGTCTCGGCCGTTCCTCGCCGGCAGCCGGCCATGGAGCCCTTCGAGGTGATGACGTCGGAGAGCCAGGAGCGGATGCTCGCCATCGTCGCTCCAGGGGATCTCGGCGCCTTGCAGGAGGTGTGCCGGCGCTGGGAGGTACGGGCCACGGCCATCGGCACCGTGACGGCGCCCGACGCCGGTGGTGTCGGGCGGCTGCGGGTGCTCGACGGCCCCGAGGGGATGGTGCTGGCCGACGTCCCAGCCACCTCCCTGGCCGACGAGGCTCCGCTCTACGACCGCCCCCTGGCGCCCCCGGCCGACGTCGAGCACCGGCAGGTTGACGAAGCGACCATGTCCTCGTCGACGGCGGCCGACTGCGGTGAGGACGTGGTCGCCATGGTCATGGACAGCTCGTGGGTGTGGCGTCAGTACGACCACATGCTCTTTCTCAACACGGTCGTGGGTCCTGGGGGCGACGCCGCCGTGCTGCGGTTGGCGGCCCCCGGTCTCCCCCCCAGCCGACGCGGGCTGGCGATCTCCACCGACTCCAACCCGCGGTGGTGCGCGCTCGATCCGCGCCGGGGGACGGCGGCCACGGTGGCGGAGTCGGCCCTCAACGTCGCCTGTGCCGGCGCCCGGCCGGTGGCCCTGGTCAATTGCCTCAACTTCGGCAACCCCGAGCACCCCGAGGTCATGTGGCAGCTGTCGGAGTGCGTCGACGGCATGGCCGAGGCCTGCCTGGCCTTGGGCATTCCCGTGATCGGCGGCAACGTGTCGCTCTACAACGAGAGCGCCGGCACCGACATCGATCCCACCCCTGTGGTGGCCGTGCTGGGCGTCATCGAACGCCTCGAGCGTCGTCCGCCCTCGATGGGGTTGGTCGAAGACCATGGCCTGGTCCTGCTCGGGACGACCCAACGGACGTTGGCGGGATCGCGCTGGGCCGTGGAGCGTCGTGGTCGTCGCGGCGGCACGCTGTTCGCTGTCGACCTCGCCGCCCATCGGAGGCTGCTCGACTTGATGGTCGAGCTCGTCGGCCAACAGGGATTGCTCGGATCGGTGCACGACGTCTCGGGTGGGGGGCTGGCGCTGGGCCTGGCCGAGAGCGTGTTGGCAGGGGGCGTGGGGACGAGGATCTCGGTGGGCTGGGACCACGTCGAGCTGTTCTCCGAGTCTCCCGGACGGGTGCTGCTCGGCACCCGGCACACCGACGAGGTGCTGGCCCAGGCAGCGGCGGCCTCGGTTCCCGCCGCCGTGATCGGGTCGACCGGTGGCGACCGCCTGATCGTCGAGGGGCTCGTGGACCTGACGATGAAGGAGCTCACGGACCGCTGGCGCCGGGCGCTGCCCGAGGCCCTCGGCGAGCCGGCCCCGGCCTGAGCCCGACGCCAGCGGCATCCGATGTACGGGAGCCCGGCTCTATGGGAGACCCGACTCGAATGTCATCTGGAAAAATTGCAGTAAAGGCTGGGCGGATTCAGCCGGTGGCCGCGACGAACTCGTTGAACCGTTCCGCCGGAGTATCCCACCCGAGGGTCTTGCGGGGGCGCTCGTTGAGGAGGGCGGCGATGGAGTCGAGCTCGTCCTGGCTGTAGCCGGAGAGGTCGGTGCCCTTCGGGAGGAATTGGCGAACCAGGCCGTTCCAGTTCTCGTTGGAGCCCCGCTGC
>JASHZK010000140.1 GCA_030042575.1 Acidimicrobiales bacterium | reverse complement strand
CTCGATCCCTTCGACACCCTCCATCGGTACTCGTTCTGGAAGGGCGAGGGAGAGTTCATCCTTTGGCCCCTGGCCCTGGTGGGCGCCCTGTGGCCCCATCCCGTGACCATGCTGTGGGTGCAGGACCTTGCCGTGGTAGGCGCTGAGATGGTGGCCTTCACTTGGATGTGCCAGTTCCTCGAGAGATCTGACGCCGTCAGGCGCGACCCCCGTTGGGGCCCCGGGCTGGCGGCCCTGGGCGTGGTGCTCCTGGTGGCAGACCCGTGGATCTACTGGACACTTTCATTCGACTTCCACGAAGAGCCCATAGGCGTGGTGTTCTTGCTTCTGGTCGGACACGAGCTGTGGCGCCGGCCGCAGAGTCGCCAGGTGTGGATCTGGGCGGTGCTGGCCATGGCCTGTGGCAGCATCGTGACCACCTATCTCGTCGCCATCGGTGCCGCCGGCGTGATCGCCAGTCGGCAGTGGCGGGGCCGCAGCGCTCAGGTCCTGGTCGCGGCCGTGGTCTGGGCGGTGGCCCTGGCCGCCCTCGGCGCGGACAAGGCAGCCCACCTCGGAAGTCAGTACGGCTACCTGGTGGCCGGCGGTGGTGCCGCTCCGCCCTCGCTCAGCTTGCTCCAGGTGGCGCGCGGCGTCGTCACCCACCCGGCCACCGTGCTCCGAACCCTTTGGTCCAAGCGCCTCGATCTGTACGCCGCTGTGAGTGTGGGGGGTCTCGTCGGCTCGGTGTGGCCGTGGGTCCTGGTTCCGACGGTGCTCGTCCTGCTCGAGAGCGGTCTCCGTCCCGGCCTGCGCTTCATCAGCATCAGCAGCGCCGCGTTCCAGGACGTGCTGGTCTACGTGCTCGTGCCGGTGGGCACGGTGGTTCTAGTTGCGTGGGTGGCACGCCGCCACGGGCGCATGGCGCTGGGACTGAGCGTCTTGATCGCGCTGAACGCGCTGGGCTGGGGCGCGGTGTGGCTGCCACAGATGGCGCCCGAGTGGTTGCGGGTATCGCCAGATGCAGCCACCACGCTGGCCTCGGTGGCGGACGAGATCCCGTCCGGCGACGAGGTCGTCGCCTCTCAGGGCGTCGCCGGCGACTTCAGCGGGCGACGTTGGCTCTACACCGTAACCGGTCCAGCGTCCCTCCCGGTTGTCGGGGGCACCGTGTGGGTCGTGATCACGCCGAGCCAGGGGGTGGAGACGGCGCCCGTCGCCGTCGAACTGGCCTTGGTGGCCGAGATGGCAGGACCGCTGCACGCTCAGCTCGTCGCCCACGCCAACGGGGTCTGGGCCTTTCGCTGGGCACCTGCACCTGGGACCTCGAGCCTTGTCGTTCCGCACTCCGTCCGCACCGTGCCGGCCTGGACGGCTACGGGCAGCGCCGGCACGCTGATCCCCAGCGGTCCCTCGGCGAACTGGCGCGCCGAGGCCAATGGCAAGACCGGATACGTCGTCGCCGGTGACTACTGGCGGGACTTAGCCGGCAGCTACCGGGCGACCGTCAGGTTGTCGAGCACCGTGCCCGTCAACGTGGAGGTGTGGAACTCCACAGCAGACACCTTGCTGGCCCGGCGCAGCCTACTGCCAACCGATGGAATGACTGCGGTGACGATCCCCGTGGATCTGGCCAAGCTGGTCCCAGCGAGCGTGGATAAGGGTGTAGGACCGTTCCGCATCCTTCCGATACCGACGAAGGCGGGCAACGAGCTGGAGATTCGGGTGTGGACACCGGGGGGAGGAGCAATCAGCGTGGCCTCACTGAAGCTGGTCCCGGTCCGGTAGCGACAACGTCCACCACCGGCGCCCCGACCGGGCGAGCACAAACGCGCTGATCACGCGCGAGTCTCAAAAAGATTCTCGTCACTATTCACGTCCCCCGGGGCAGCCAGACCCTTCCCTCGAAAAGCTCCCGTAGCCCGTCGAGGAGGCTGTAGCGGTGCTTCTTCATGGTGCAGACGTAGCTTCTGATGGCGCAGAAGTGGTCCGCACCAGCCTTGGTGCGCCAGGACCCAGAGATCTTCTGCTGGAGTATCACCATGCGGATGTCTCTCTCGCCCTGGTTGTTGTCGAAGGGGACATCGAAGTCGACAGTGAAGCGGAGCACGTCGTCGCGGTAGGCGTCTAGGCGAGTAAGCAAGTTGGTGGCGGTGTTCTGATACCGCTTCCCGTTGCTTGCCTTCGTCGGCTCCTCGTTGGCAGCCCATCCTTTGGCAACGAGCTGACCGTAGCGCACCCGGATCGAGTGCAGAGTCGTGGTGTGGAGACGCTTGCGGCCTTTGGCCACGGCTTTTTCCACGGCCTCTTTGGCGTCGAGGAGCAGACTGACCCTCTGCTCGGCCCAGTCCTGGTGAAAGCGCTCGGTCACGCCATCGAGCTCGCGGATGTGATGCGCATTGCACAGAGCATGGACGACGTCGTAGGAGCGATAGGGCTTCCAACCGTCGTGGACGGCCACCCCTGTCATCTTGGCGATGACCCCGATCTCATCCATGGCTGGCGTCCCCCGACGCTTGTGGCAGGCGAGGAAGGTGCAGAGCACGTTCGAAGCCACATGGACCCAGTGAAGCGATCCCTCGACCCGTGCCCCGGTTTCGTCGAAGTGGACCACGGGCGCATCGCGCAGCAGATCGGTCACGACCTCGAGAAACAGCCCCAAACCACCACCGCCCCGTCATCCCGGCAACGAGCTCGAGATCCGGGTGTGGACACCCGGCGGTGGACCGGTGAAGGTGTCCACCCTGGAACTCGCAGCCGTCGGTTGAACGAGGGCGGGGGTCAGTAGGCGCCGGATGGCAGCGACTCCAGCTGCACGTTGCCGATGGTCGGTGTGCCCACGAAGTCGTAGAGCTTGCGCCCGTTGCCGGACAGGGCGATGGCCACGGAGTCGGCGGCGGCGGGCACGACTGTGACGACCGATTCCGTGGCCAGGTTCACCACGGCCACGTTTCTCACGGTGGCCGGCCCCTTGAGGACGTAGAGGAAGGTGCCCTGGGGGGACACGGCCAGGGCCGTGCCCGGGCCGCCGACGGGGAACAGGGCCGACGCGCTCCCGCTGCCCATGGGCACCAGTTCCACGTCGTCGGCGGTGGCCGTGTAGACCACGGGCTGGGAAGGATCGGCGGCCAGGCCCACGGCGTCGCGGGGGGCCGAGACCGTGCTCGTCACCGAGTCGGTGGCCGTGTCGACGATCGACACGTCGGTGGAGGACGTGGTTCCGCCGAGCACGAACAGTTGTCGGCCGGATGCCGAGAAGGCCAGCGCCCGCACCGGTGCGCCGACGGCCACGGTGGCGACCATGTTCCCGGTCCGCCCCTCGTAGAGGACGACCTTTCCGCTCGTGGCCCCGGCCTCGCCCACGGCGACGAGCTCGGAGGAAGATTCGGCCATCGAGTCGGCCTCGACGCTGACCCGGACAGTTGCGGTGACGGCCCCGGCGGAGTCGATCAGGGAGAGGGACTTCGACGAGCCGCTCCCCGCCAGGACCCAGGTCTCGGCGCCCTGGGTCGTCCCGGCCACGACTCCGGCCGGTGCCGGGACGATCCCGAGCAACCTGGCGGCGCCCACGGTGGTGGATGACGCCGAGGGGGACGAGCTCCCGCAACCGGTGACCACCAGGGCCATGGTGATGGTGCTCAGAACGACGGCGGGTGCACGCATTTGGCCACAGAGGGGGAGTGAGACAGGCGATCAGGCCCGGGGCGGGGTGAAGAGGACGGTGATGATCTGCGAGTATCCGTATGGGTAACCATTGGCACCGTTCCTCAGGTTCGACTGGAAAGAAACCGGGTCGGAATCGGCCTGGGTCCCCACCACGGTGAAGGTGGCGACGCCAGACGAGTTCGTGTACGAGACGACAGGCGAGGTTCCCGGGGCGCTGCCGTTGACGGCCACGCTCGAATCCTCGGTGCCACTCTGGGCGTAGATGATCTGGCCCAGGTAGACAGGGATGCCGGCGCTGGCGATCGGTCGGTCGTACAGATTGCGCACCGTGGCATGGAGAACGAGCTTTCTGCCCACCGGAACCGGCTCGTTCACGGCAATGGGGGACAGGGTGATGTGATCCGGACTGGGCAGCGTTGTGTTGCTCACACTGACCGTGTCCGGGTGCTCGGTGTAGGCAACGACAGAGAAGTAACTACTCAAGGGGAGCTGGGAGGGCTGGTTGGTGGCGCCCAGGAGGTAGCTGGCAACCTGCTTGGGAGCGAGCGTGGAAGGGCCTTGCAGGACCTGCCAGAAGGTCGTGATGGCGCCGCCGTCGTATTGCGCCGTGAATTTCGGATTCAGCGTCCGCCCCGAGGTGTTCGTCACCAGAACAGCGATCTCCTGGACCGTCGACAGCGACCCGGTGGTGTGGACCGCCTGGATCTGCATACGCAGCGGTGACGACGAGGAGAACGTGAAGACGAGAAGTCCTACCAGCACGGCAAGAGCCAGCCCGATGGCGGCGTGCTGGGTCCTGGGCGAGAAGGTGGGTGGCTTGGCCTCCTGGTCGATGCCCTCCTGCTGACCAGGGCCGATGATCGCTCGCAGCGCTTGGGACGGTTGATGTTCGGCCGACGCCACGGCGATGAGCAGGACGGGAAGGGTGGCCACCAGGTAGCTCCCGAACGACCGGGCCGAGAAGAAGAGGATGACGGCCGGAGTGAGCGCCATCATGGGCCGTAGCAGCGGGTAGGTCACCACGAAGACGACCAGCAGGGCCACGAAGACGAACGCCACCATGGCGGCGTACGCCGTCAGGGACCCGCCTCCCATGTGCAGGAAGAGCGTCATGCCGATCGCCCCTTGCCCGGCCGGCACCAGCGACCCTTCGACGGGGACGAGGATGTCGCGCAACCAGGGTCCCGGCGAGTCGAACACGAAGGGGAGGTTCGGTACCAGGAAGGCGGCCAAGGCGACGGCGACGTAGCGCCCGGCCATGGCCAGCCCGCGGCGCCGGCCGAAACGCCTCCACGCCTCGTAGGCGACGGCTATGACCAGGAAGGGAAAGATGATCCAGGGGGTCTGCTTGATGGCCATGGCCAATCCGAGACAGGTGGGACCTACGTAGCGAGTCCATCGTCGTCCCGTGACGAAGCGGTCCCAGCGGTAGAAAGCAAGGATCAGAAAGGGGACGTAGAGAAAGTCGGTCACACCTCCAAACGAGTAAGAAAGAAAAGTGGCGATCGTCCCCAGCAAC
>JASHZK010000139.1 GCA_030042575.1 Acidimicrobiales bacterium | reverse complement strand
AAGGGCCAGGGCGATCAAGTGCTCGGGCTTCTTGAAGCCGAAGGCCATGCGATGCAGGACACGGAGCTTGGTGTTGGTGGACTCCACCAGCGCGTTCGACAGGTCGTGGCGAAGGGCCGCTTCGATGCCGGTCCGGTTCCTTCTGATCTTGCGGCTGAGATCGACGAAGGAAGCGAGGCGCGACCGCGCCGCCCAGGTGAGCCATTCGTCGAGCATGGCGATGGCCCCGGCGACCCTTTCGGTTGACGATCTCGCGCAGCTGCTCTTTGAGCAGGTAGGCCCGGTAGAGCTTCTGGTTGACCGTCGCGATCCAGCTGAGCTTTCGCTCCTGGCGCTCGGTGAGGTTCTCCGGGTTCTTCCACAGGGCGTAGCGGGCACCTTTGAGTTCGCTGGCATAGGAGGTCATGCCCGAACGCCGTGCCTCGTTCCACACCTCACGGCGCACGTCATCGAGCGCGGCGGTGGCCCAGGCGACGGTGTGGAAGCCGTCGATGCACAGCGTGGCGTTCTCGGCCCGCTCGGCCACTACGTCGCCGATCCACTCGGCGGCATCGGCGCTCACGAGCTCGATCAGCTTGGCCCGCTCGTCGCCGACCAAGTCGAAGA
Organism: Acidimicrobiales bacterium; assembly: GCA_030042575.1. Lineage (GTDB taxonomy): Bacteria > Actinomycetota > Acidimicrobiia > Acidimicrobiales > UBA8190 > UBA8190. The sequence continues at coordinate 3,420 of JASHZK010000139.1, read as the reverse complement.
AGGTGTGCAGGTTGGCCTTGGTGGCCCCCACCGCCGCCCACACCAGCCGGCCCGAATCGTGGTCCACCACCACGAGCAGGTAGCGCTGGCCCTTCTTGTAGCTGATCTCGTCGATGCCGATGCGCCGCAGCCCGTCGAAGGGGTCGTGTGCGCCTCGTCCGTCGGCGACGACGCGATCGACGATGGCCCCCACGGTGCGCCAGGCGACGCGCATGAGCTCGACGAGGGTCGACTTGGCGGTGTGGGTCACCAGCCAGGCCACGGTGTCATCAAAGGCGTAGGTGTGCCCCGCTCCGTGTCGGGCCCAGGGGACCTGGGCGACCGTCGGACCGTGTTCGGGACAGTTCACCCTCGGCGAGTCGGCCTGCAGGTAGCACATGAGGGTGCCGAGATCGAGGGTGCGCCAGTTGCGTCGGCCCTCGCCCTGGTCATAGCCCGGAGCACGCCGGCTGCAGCGTCCGCAGCGGCGCTTGGAGGCCCGACGGGGTCGCACGTGGGCCACCACCGTCTCCGACTCCTCGTCGACCTCCACGGACTCGATCACCGTGGCTTGGTCGACACCGAGCACCTTGCGCCATACGTTGGCACCGAACACACCGTCCTCCTCGCCTCGTCTTCAAGCCCTTCGTCAGGCCCGAAAACGTAGGCAGGAGGCGGCGTTGCCCGCGTTTCAGCAGGTCAAGCCACCCACAGATCTGTCAGGAGAGCCATAAAAAAGCGCCAGGCGCCGGGGCGCCTGGATCGTCTTCCAGGACGAGTCGGGGTTTAGCCTCCTCCCCGCGGTGAGATCCACCTGGGCACCACGGGGCCGGACTCCGGTCCTGCACCACCACTTCGCCTGGACCCGCATGTCGATGTCCGGTGCCCTTGCCTACCGCCCCGACGGCACCGAGGCCGCCCTCGTCTTCCAGATGCGCAAGGGCGCCTACAACGACGAGAGCCTGATCGAGTTCCTCGAGGAGTTCCACACCCACTTCGCCGGCGAGAGGGACCCCCTCATCTGGGACAGCTTTAGGCCGAGCGGCTCGCGACCGAGGTCGAGCTGGACCGCGCCACCGGGAACAACCACGGGCGCCTGTCGCGCGAGCAACTCGCCGCACTTGTGAAGGGCCTCGGCAATCTTCTCGATGTCCTCGCCCAAGCAGCGGCAGAAGACAAGGCTGAGGTCTACAGGCAGCTCGGGCTACGACTCACGTACGACCCGGCGCGACGCGTCGTCATCGCGGAGTCTGATCCGTGGGCAAAAGTAAGTGTCGGAGACCCACGACCACAGATTCCGACTGGAGGGTTCAGCCTTGGGTTGGACGAGGCGAGGCCGGTCAAGGCCGTAGGCCGATCTCCGGAGGGGGTTGACGAGCCGGGGAGTCAGTCGCCACGACAGTGGATTGGGAGCCCGGCCTGGCGGGCTCCCGGGGGATCTAGTTCGGCCCCGCATCACTGAGTACGGAGCGGTCATGTCTGACGGGAGTGAGGTTCCTGGTCAACGGTTTGTCGGACCCCTGGCCTTCCCCCCGCCAGCCGGACAGCTGGTATTCGGTTGATGGTACGTGATGACGGCTGCAATCAGCCCGGTGGTTGGTGCCGGCGAACTGCTTCCAGCGCCTCTGGGGCGATCTGAGCGGGCGGATTTCACGCGGCCTCGGCCCTCTGGGCCCGGAAATGGCTCAGCTCCCACTGAAGGGGTGCCACGTTGCCCAGTGTCGAGTGCCGCCGCCGACCGTTGTAGTGGTTGATCCAGGCCATGATCGCCCGGCGCGCCTCGGCCCGAGTGGCGAAGCGGTAGCGGCTGACCAGCTCGCGCTTCAAGCTGGCCCACAACGATTCGGCCACGGCGTTGTCCTGGGACGACCCGGTGCGGCCGACCGACTGGGCGATGCCGTGGCGCTCACACAGGCCCCGGAACTCCCGGCCCATGTACTGACTGGGTTCAATCGATCGAAGCAACACCGGCCTTCTGGAGCAAGAGTAGATGATCGTTGAAGGCTTCGGCGGGCGTCTTCCATCCGAGCGTCTTGCGCGGTCTGCTATTGAGCATGGCGGCAACGGCATCGATTTCGTCGGCGTTCCAGCGCGAGAGGTCGGTTCCCTTCGGGAAGTATTGGCGCAGCAGCCCGTTGGTGTTCTCGTTAGTGCCGCGCTGCCATGGGCTCCGGGGGTCGGCGAAGTAGACCGGGATTCCGGTCTCGACCTTGAACGCCGCATGCGCTGAGAGCTCCTTGCCTCGATCCCATGTCAAGGACCGCCGAAGTTGTTCGGGCAGCGTGGTCATCTTGGCCGTTAGCGCGTCTTTCATGGCGATCGCTCCATAGCCGGCCAGCGCGGGCCCGTTCTTCGGCGTGTGCTTGTGGCGATACCCCTCTTCTCTAGGCAGATGGATCAGCATGACGAATCGGGTGGTCCGCTCAACCACGGTGCCGATGGCCGAGCGCTCCAAGCCGATGAGGAGGTCGCCTTCCCAGTGCCCGGGCACTGCGCGGTCGTCTGCTTCCGCTGGGCGTTCGCTGATCATCACCTCGGCAGTCACATGACCCCAGGGCTTCTTCTGTGACCGAGCCCTGGGCACCCGCAAGGCTCGGCCGGTCCGCAGGCAGGCGACCAGCTCGCGTCGCAGCGCTCCGCGGCCCTGGACGTAGAGGGCCTGGTAAATCGCCTCGTGGCTGATCCGCATGGACTCATCATCGGGGAAATCGACCTTGAGGCGCTTGGAGATCTGTTCAGGGCTCCAGCCCTTCACCCACCTACGATCGGCTCGATGGGGCTTTCCTCTCCCGCTCCATTTCGGTCCAGGCGGGCCGACCAGTCGCCCGTCGGGTGTTCGCTGCACGCCAGACAGCCGCTCCTGGACATAGTCACGCAACCGAACATTGGTGGCCATCTTCGCGACCTTGGGTCTCCGAGCACGCCGTTCGGAGTGCCATTGCGCAGTCGACGCTTTGTATTGCGGAGGATTGGACCGCGAGGACGCATTTCGGCGCAACTCTCTCGAGATCGTCGAAGGGTCTCTGCCGAGCCTCCGGGCGATCTCTCGGACGCCGAGCTTCTGCGCATACAGGAGAGCGATGTCCTCTCGTTCCATGAAGGACAGATAGCGCCCGGTTGTCGTTGGAGGCAGGCAAGGATTCACCCCACCAGCGTGCTTGAACCATCGGTAGGCAACGGGGGATGAGACGCCGGCTTCCACGCCGGCCTCGTCGCTCTTCAGGCCGCGAGCGATCGCCGCCCAGAATCTGACTCGGTCCTCACGCCACGCGATCGTTGGAGCTCCCGGTGAGGGAATCTGCCCCCGATATATGCGAGTTTCCTTTTGTCGGTTCCTCTTGCGTTTCGCTGGACGACCCGCAGTCGCAGGGATCCATCCTGACTGTCGCACCATGCACCACCTCCGTGATCGAGGTGTTGCGACGTCCAGTTGAATCCGCC
>JASHZK010000138.1 GCA_030042575.1 Acidimicrobiales bacterium | reverse complement strand
CCTGCTGGGCGGCGGTCGGTGGGCACGGGTAGTTGGCGGCGTCGGTCGAGGGACTGACGCCGTTGCTGTCGGTGGCGGGGCAGGTGGCCACGAGGTCGCCTTTGCCACAGGGCGGTCCGATGGTCCCGCTGGAGACGACGTACTTCTTCGACAACACCCCTTTGGCCGAGGTCGACGTAAACGCGTTGGACGTCAGCGCCGGCGCCGTGCAGCCCACGGAGACGTCCGAGCTGACGGGTGAGCCCAGGGCGACATAGGGCTCGTTGGGGTCGTTGTTGCATTCGAGGATGTTGCCTGGCGAGCTCTTGGCCAGTCCGCTGGCGCTGAGCGTCACGCTCTGGCCGCCGGTCAGCCCCGTATCGGGCGCGATGCCCAGGGTCACCGTGACCGGGGTGTACGCCCACGCCGCGCTCACCCATCCCGCGACCCCGAGGCCCACGGCCAGGAACAGTCCCGCACCGGTGCGACTCCACCGCAGCTTCCTCGTCATGACACTTCACCTCCCGGCGAACAAGCCTATCGTCCGCCTGTTGGTCCCTGTAGCCCGGCTGCGCCTCCAAGGGCGCTCGGGATCTCGGTTCAGTAGCTGTCGTCCCAGGTGGTGGTGAACCCGCTGCCGGAGCTGTTCAACGTCCCGGCGGTGGCGAGCGGGTAGTTGTCGTAGCTGTCGACCATCTGGGTGTTGTATGTGGTCGGGAAAGCCGTGATCACCCCCGACGTACTGCCGCCGGCTGCCGCCGCCCCGGTGAGGCTCCAGGTCCGGTACTGGACCAGTGGGGCCATACCGGTAGGCACGGTGGGCCGCTCGTTGATCCACTCCACGCTGGTGTCGTGGCATGTGGCCAGGGCGCAGGTTTTCGTGATACTGACGTCGTTCCCGCTGGTCGTGGAGTCGGTGAGGACCATGTCGTAGGAAGTTCCACTGCGCGTGACACTGGCCGAGATCTTGTCGCCTGCCTTGACCTCCGTGCCTATGACCACGGTGGCGGCCGGGTACATCTCGTACCAGGAGTAGTAGTAGGCGGCATCCTCGTAGCACCAGGCCAGCGTGCCGGTCTGCTCGACCGTCTTGTCCGAGGCTCCGTCTATTCCCACCCAGGTCGAGGACATTCGGTCCTCAGCGCTGCAGGTCACCTTCTCCTGGGTCCAGCTTCCCGACACCGAGGTGAAGTAATTCTTGGTCGTCGTCTTGTCCAGATAACCGCTCCAGTTGAAAGAGCCCGTGTCCTTGATGGCGTTGGTGGTATTGGGCTGATGCGCGGCAGCGGGCCCGACACCGGCTGTATGGGGGGCGGGCTGGTCGGGGGCGGTCAGCTGCATCTGGGCCAGGGCCGCCAGGGCCGCGTGTTCGGCCCGTGCGCTGGTGGCTGACGAGCGGGCGACGCCGTCGGGTGCGTGCGCCCCGGCACCCCAGGACATGACCACAGCGGTGAGGGCCACCCCGAGCCCGAACGCCCCCAGAGAAGCGAGGACGGTTCGTAGGCGACCTGACATGACCATTCCTCTGCTCTCGACGAGGTGCGGGTGGCCATCGTCTAGACCAAGAGCAGGGTCGGGTCAATCCGTAAAAATGAGGATCTGAGTAGAAGGCCTCAACAGGGTCCGATGAGATCGACCTCGCCTGCTTTCACCGTGACGCTCTTCGGCTTGCTGCACAGAGCCTGGCTTCCCCTGGAAGACGGGCCGCATCCGAGGACGCGGTAGCCACCGGGGCCGGGCCACCTGCGTATCCCAAGACGCCGGCCAAGGCGGACTGCTCGGCGCCATGCCCACCGGTGCTGGCCAGGGCCGGCCCGCTCAGCCCGAGGACGGAGATGGCGGCCGCTGAAACGGCCATTTCGAAAATCCGGTTCCCTGGCACGCAGGGCCCTCCAGCCCGCCCGGTCGGTCCGGCGGCCGCGCTCGTTCGCTATGGGCTGAACCGCCGAGGACGAGCAGCCACCGGCATCGCCGAAGTCGCCCGAGCACGTGACTCGTTAACCTCGCAACAGTATGCAGTGCAACATTTGATGGATCTGATCTTGGGGGGTAAGACTCCCGGCATCGTGGGACAGCACGCATTCGTGGTGGTCGACGGCGCCGTCGACCGCACCAACGTACTGCTCGCGTCTCGTGTAACGGCTCTTGCAGTGGATTGCTGTTGACGTCACCTGAGTACGCAGCCGACGATTCGTGGCGGCGCGCCGGAGGGAGGCCGTAGTGGACAGGAACACGCACCGTAGAGGGCGCCCCGGGCGAGGATCGGTTCCGACGGGGTGTCGACCAGGGTGCAACGGTGAACGGAGTGGACGACAGGTGTTCAACGGCAAGCTCGTCCGCAGTCTTGCGCCGGTCTCACTCGTCGTCGCCATGCTAGGGGCGGTAGTGGCCTCGCCCGCCGTCGCTTCCGCAGCGACGACGCCGACCTCGGGGGGCACGCCACTGCGGGCCGTGGCGGCGGCGCCCGAGCTGCCTTCGGGCGCTCGCGCCATCGGTGCCGTGTCGCGCAGTTCGATGCTGAGCGGGGCGATCGCCCTGAAACTGCCGAACCAGCAAGGGGTCACCGACTTCATCGGCGATACCTCGAATCCCCATTCCGCCATGTACCACCACTACCTGGCCCCCGGCCAGTTCAAGAGCCACTTCGGCCCCTCGAGCTCGACCATCGACACGGTCGAGCACCAACTCACCGCCGACGGGCTGAAGGTGACGGGCGTCTCCTCCAACGGCATTCTCGTCGAGTTCAAAGGAACGGCGGCGGTCGTCGAGTCCGCCTTCCATACAGGCCTCCAGAAGGTGCACCTGGCCGACGGCTCCACCGGTCAGGCCACGACCTCGAGCGTCCGGCTCCCGGCATCGATCGCCAGCAGCGTGGAGGCGGTGATCGGGCTGGACCAGCTCGTGAAAGAGAGCGCTGACCCGGTCCGTTACACGGGCAAAGCAGACGGGCACACGTCGGCGGCCGCGGTGCCGGAGACGTCGAACGGGGGACCCGTCGCCTGTTCGAGTGCCCTGGCGCTTCAGGCGACCGGTTCCCTCACCGACCAGCAGGTGGCGAACGCATATGGCGTCGAAGGCCTTTATAACGCCGGGGATCTCGGTCAGGGCCAGACCGTGGACATCTACGAGCTCGAGCCCTTCGAGATGTCGGACATCGCCACGTTCGACGAGTGCTACTTCGGACAGAACAACACGGGCAACATCACGGTGACGACCGTCGACGGCGGGCCCGGGACCGGATACGGGAGCGCCGAGGCGGCTCTCGACGTAGAAGACGTCTCGGCCATCGCCCCTGAGGCCAAGATCGACGTCTTCGAGGGCCCCAACATGAACGACAACTGGGGGCCGGTCGACACGTGGAACCAGATCGCCATCGCCGACAATGCTCGCCAGATCTCTTCCAGCTGGGGGGTATGCGAGCCGGCGTTGCAAGAGGGCGCTCCCGGCGTCGAGCAGGTCGAGAACGAGATCTTCGAGCAGATCGCCGCCCAGGGCCAGACGGTCTTTGCCGCCGCCGGCGACGACGGATCCGACTCGTGCGCCTACCACGACTCCAGCGCCGTGGCGCCCGTGCTTTCCGTCCTCGACCCGGCCGACCAGCCCTACGTCACCTCAGTCGGCGGCACGACCATTCTCGACGCCACCGATCCCCCGACGGAGACGGTATGGGACAACGGCAGCGACGGCGGAGCCGGCGGCGGCGGCATCTCGACCGGATGGGCGCAGCCGTCGTGGCAGTCGGACGTGGCCGTGGCCCAGACCACCGCCACGGAGGTCTGCAGCAACGATCCGGACGGCGCCGCCGACGACTACCACGTGGCCGGCATCGACACGACGCTCCCGTCCGGCACCTTGTGTCGTGAGACTCCGGACGTGAGTGCCCTCGCCGACCCGCAGACCGGTGTGGGCATCGTGTACGCCGGCGGGTGGTACCAGTACGGCGGCACTTCCTCGGCCACCCCGTTGTGGGCGGCGATGCTGGCGGACATCAACGCCTCCTCGGGGTGCAGCGCCGTCACCGACGGTGTCGGTTTCGTCGACCCGACGCTGTACCAGATCGGCGACAACGCCATCACCTACGGTGACGCCTTCAACGACATCACCCAGGGGAACAACGACAACCTCGGCGTCGGGGTCGGTGAAACCGGTTATCCCTTCTATGCGGCCGGCACCGGCTACGACATGGCGTCAGGCCTGGGCACGCCTCAGGTGACCAATGCGGCCAACACCGGTCTCGGTGAGCAGCTGTGCGCCATCGCCGCCGATAGCGGCGGCACCCAGCCTGCGGTGACCTCGGTCCTCACCTCGAGCGAAACGTCGAGCGGACCGAGCACTGGCGGCACGGCCGTCACCATCAGTGGCAGCAATTTCGGCTCGTCGAGTGGGAGCGTCTACTTCGGCGACGTGCCGGCGACTGTGGGCACGTGGAGCGCCACGGCCATCACCCTCGACACGCCTGCGTACGCGGCGCCGCCCGGGACGCCCGCTGGCTCCGCTGGCAGCGCCGACGTCACCGTCGTCACCTCCACCGGTGAGTCGAGCGGCTTGAACTCGGCGGCGGTCTTCCACTACGACGGCAACTCCTCTGGAGCCCCCGTGGTGGACTACATCGACCCCCCGGGTGGCCCCGAGAGCGGCGGGACCACCCTCAACTCGAACGGAACCGTCGACATCGTCGGCTCGGGCTTCACCGGCGCCACCTCGGTGTCGTTCGGCGGTGTCAGCGCCACCCCCGACGTATTGAGCGACAACGAGATTCAGGTGACACCGCCGGCGGACACCGACGCCGACTGCCTGAACGGTGGCATCTCCGACACCGCCGTGTGTGCCGTGGCGGTGACGGTCACCACCCCGGACGGCACGAGCCTGGGCCCGACCGACGGTGGCTCTGCCATTCTCCCCGCCTACACCGGGCCGGTCGTCTACAACCCCAACGGGGCGTTCTCACCTTCGTGCATGACGGCGGCGACGCCGACCTGTGAGGTGGTGCAGGCCCCGGAGGAGTACGACTTCGCCGACGCCCCGACCGTGACCGCCGTCGAGGTGCAGGGCGGCGGGGGCTACGCCGACGAGTACGGCGGCACTCTGGCCACGGTCGTGGGAACGGGCTTCAACCTGGACACCATCGAGTGGGTGAACGTCGGGCCGGCCGGTCCGAACCCGAACGAGGACTTCAGCGTGGTGAGCATCAGTCCGACAGCGCTCACCGTGGAGCTGCCACCCGACGCCAACCTCGAGGCGCCGACGACGGGACCGGACCCGAGCGAGCTGTCGGTGCAGTCCATGGCCGGCCTCTCCGGCTCCGAGGACTTCGATTACGCCGGCATCCCGGTGTTCGGGTCCATCACGAGCCCGAACCCCCCCTTCGTGGCCCAGGCCACTCCGGGACCGGTCACCGTCAAGGGGAAAGGGCTCTCGGACGTGTACGAGGTCTCCACCGAGCTGGAGGCCCCCCTCAGCTTCCTCGCCTCGACCACCACCGACATCACCTCCCAGACCAACACCTCTCTCACCGCGGAATTGCTGTCGAACTTCACCTTCTCCCAGGACGTGCTCTTGTGCACGGCCACCGCCTGCAGCGTGCCCAGCTCCTCGGTGGGTAGCTCGGCGGACGTCATCTATGTGGCCTATCCGGGTCAGCCCGTGGTGAATTCGAGCAGCCCCGGGGACGGACCGGCGCACGGGGGGACCGTGGTCACCATCGACGGCGTTCTCGACACCGAGCTGATCGCCGTGGACTTCGGCACGGCGCCGGGGACCATCGTCGGCGAGGGCGCACTCACCGCCAGTGCGCCGATCGAGGTCCGGGCACCACCGGGGACGGCGGGGACGACGGTGGACGTGACGATCGAGACCGTCGGCGGCTATCTGGTCGGGGAGGCGACGAGTGCCGTCAACCCGTCGGCCACGTTCACATACGAGGCAAGCACACCGACGGCGCCGGCGGACGTCACTGCCACCTCCGGCGCCGGCACCGTGTCGGTCAGCTGGAAGGTCCCCTCCGATGACGGCGGCCACCCGATCACCGGCTATCGGGTCAAGGCCAGCGCCACGGGTCAGACGACGGAGATCAGGACGGTAGGACCGAAGCAGACGAAGACGCTGTTGGCACCGTTGGCCGAGGTGCCGTGGACGATCACGGTCAGCGCCGTGAACGCCCTGGGGGCGGGGCCGGGGGAGGCGGCATCGAGCACGGTGACACCCGGCGCCCCGCCGTTGCAGGGCTACTGGCTGGCGACGGCGTCCGGCACGACCTACTCGACCGGTTATGCGGGATCGCTCGGCGGCACGTCGGCGACGCCGTCGGACCCCATCGTCGCCATCGCCGCGGCCCCGGGTGGCACGGGCTACTGGCTCGTGAGCAAGGACGGCAAGGTCACCGCCATCGGCAGCGCCCTGTACCGGGGCGAGGTCCGGTCAGGCGTGAGCGACATCGTGTCCATCCTCCCCACCGAGGACGGGCTCGGCTACTGGCTGCTCGGTGCTGACGGACGGGTGTTCAACTTCGGCGACGCCGCCTTCCACGGCGACATGCTCCACCGCCCGCACGGCAAGCCGCCGCTCCATGTGAGCGACATCGTCGGCATGGAGGCGGCCCCCTCGGGTGCCGGTTACCTCCTCGTGAACTCGTCCGGGGCGGTGTTCCGTTTCGGGTCCGTCCACGACTACGGCAGCTTGGCCGGCGCCCATGTGACCGACATCACCGGCGTCGTCGCCGCCCCCACCGGCACCGGCTACCTGCTCTTCAGCTCGGACGGCAGCGTGTACGTGTTCGGCACGGGCCTTCCGTCGGACGGGGGTCTCCCCGGGCAGAATGTCAACGTGTCGGACATCGTCGGCCTGACGCTGACGCCAGACGGAGATGGGTACTGGATGACCGGCTCCAATGGCGACACCTACACCTTTGGAGATGCCATCTCGTTCGGGACGCCGACCGGGCTTGCCTCGCAACTACCGGTCGTCGGTATGGCCGGGACCTGACGGGCACCGTGCCCGTGTGCCGAGGGTGAACCACGGACAACCAGCGTGCGGGCGGGGAGACTCGAACTCCCACCCCCGAAGGGACCGGGACCTAAACCCGGCGCGTCTACCGATTCCGCCACGCCCGCGAGCAAGGCGGGCCCCAGCCTAGGTTTGCTCAGCGGTACGAGAGCCGAGGCGGCCATGCCAACGACCAGTCCTCGGCCACCACGCTCAGATTGGGGTTGTAGGCAGGATCGTTGCGAAGGACGCTGCCCCAGCGGAGGTACATGTAGCGCTCCTCGGCGGAGAATGCAGCCCGACGTTTGGTCTCGGACCCGCGGCTCACGGATTCGCAATGGGTCAGCTCGGCCCACGGCGTCCACACCACGTGCCACCCTGCCTGGCGCAGACGCAGGCACAGATCGACGTCGTTGAAGGCGACGGCCAGATGGTCCTCGTCCATTCCCCGAACCTGATCCCAGGCCTCCCGTCGTACGGCCATGCATGCCCCTGTGACAGCCGACATGGTCTGAGCGAGTTGGAGCCGGCCCATCATGCCCGTTGAGTCGTGCGCCGCCCTGCGGTAGGCGTGACCGGCCACGCCACCCACCCCGAGGACCACGCCGCCGTGTTGCAGGGTTCCGTCTTCGTAGTAGAGCTTCGCCCCCACCGCACCCACGGCCGGCTGGTACAGCTGGCCGACCATCTCGTCCAGCCAGTTTCCCGAGGTGATCTCGGTGTCGTCGTTGAGCAGGCAGATCACCTCCCCTGCCGCTTGCTTCACCGCCTCGTTGTTCAGCGCTGCGTAGTTGAAGGGCCGCTCGTCGCGAATGACCGTGAGATCGGCCTGGCGGGAGCGAAGGTAGTCGAGGACCTGTTTGTTGCTGCTGCCGTTGTCGACCACCACGACCTCGAGGTGGGGATAGGTGGTGAGCTCGAGCAGACTGTCGAGGCACTCCTGCAGGAGTGGTCCGTCTCGGGTGGGCACGACGACACTCACCAGGGGAGCAGGCTGTGGTACCGGCCACACCACCCGGTTGTGACCCGACGGTAGAGGGAGGACCTCGGCCACTCGTCCCGTCCGGCTCAGGTGCTCGGCCACCGCTCGTTGACCGGCACCGGCCGCATAGGGCTTGGCAGCCAGCGAACTGGCGGTCGAGGCCGCATGGGACCGCCAGTGGTACAGCACATGGGGGACGTGGACGACCTGGCGGTCCTCGAGCAGCTCCGAGACCCGCAGCACGAGGTCCCAGTCCTGACTGCCCTCGAAGCCCATACGCATCCCGCCCACGGCCGTCACCAGGTCCCTGCGGACCATGAGGAAATGGGTCAGGTAGTTCTGGCCCAGCAGGAGCAGGCGATCGAAGTCGGGTTTGAAGTAAGGGTCGTGCCGCGTCCCCTCGACGTCGACCTTGTCCTCGTCGCTGTAGAGCATCCCCGCCTCGGGTCGCTGAGCCAGGGTCACCACGGCCAGAGCCAAGGCGTGTTGGGCCAGTTCGTCGTCGTGGTCGAGGAATGCCACCCATCGACCTTCGGCCACGTCCAGTGCCGAGTTCGTCGCCGCGCCGATGTGGCCGTTCTCGGTTCGGCGCACCACCTTGATCCGGCGGTCACGAGCTCGGTATTCGTCGAGCACTCGGCCCACCCGGGGGTCGGCGGAGGCGTCGTCGGCGATGCACAGCTCCCAGTTGGGGTAGATCTGCTCCCGGACGCTCTCGATGGCCGAGCGGAGGAGGGGCTCGGGGGTGTCGTAGACGGGGAGGACGACCGACACCAAGGGCCGTTCGGGGAGAGCCGTGGCCCGGTCGCGCAGCGCGCCCCGTACATGGTCGTCGACGGTGTCGAAGCTGTCCACCCACAGCTGGTACTGCTGAACCGGCTCTGTCGGGACCGCTGCCTCCTCGGCCGGCATCCGGCGCCGACCTCGCAGCGACCCATAGAGGTTGCGCATCGGCTGCAGATAGCGGACCGTCTTCGTTCTGAGCAGGGCGTCGTACTGGGAGGCGAGGGTGGCCAGATGCTGGTAGGTGCGCTCGTAGTGCAGCAGGCCGTGGGTGGAGACGATGTCGCCTTCGACGCCGGCACCCGGTGAGCCCGATAGGCGGTTCGAAAGCAGCCTGTTCTCGGAGGCCAACGTCTCTACCAGGTGACGGCTCCTGGTGCTCTGGTTGGCCAGGGCGCGCTCGTAATCGTCGACGATGTCATGGACGTCGTGCGGGCGCTGGCGCTGGCGGAAGAGAACGGCGTGGGGAGCGACGACGCTGGCGTCGAAATCGGGATCCCGGCCGAAGCCGTGTTCCTCGAAGAGTTGCGCCCAGTACCCGCCTGCTCGAACGTTCAAGTGGGTGGGCTCGTCGAAGTCGTCAGGGGTGGAGGAGAACAGGACAGCCCGACCGTGCCGGCACAGGTTGGCGATGGCCTGGTCGGCAGCAAAGGGAGGGAGGTGCTCGGTCACCTCTATGCAGGTGATGAGGTCGTAATCGCCCTCGATCTCGTCGGTCAACGATCCGACACGGCAGTAGTCACGAAGGGAAGGCGGGACGTGCTCGATGGCCCACTCGGAGATGTCGATTCCCTGCGCCTCGACCCCGCGCCTGCGCAACGCCTCGACCAGCATCCCGATGGCGCAACCCACGTCGAGAACGCGAGAAGGCGAGAGTCGCTCCACGATAGCTTGGGCGATGCCGTCGAAGAAGGCCGGCCAGTAGGGTTCGTCCCGGCTGTAGTGCAGCGCGCTGTGGGAGCTGTCACAAGAGGCCGCGTAATAACGCGCGTCGTAGAACAGCGACGTCTCGTCGAGCAGTTCTCGGCTCATCGTCCAGCTCGAGGCTCCCAGGTGGAGCCCGTCGAGCCCGGTCAGGAGCTGGTCCAAGGCCGTATCCGTCGGCTCGAGGGAGAGATGGCTGGGGCCACCGTCGTCGGGCGCAGGCGCCGTGGCCGGAGCATCCGTCGTCTCCACCTGGGTGCCACAGGCAGCCAGGAGCTCGCCGAGCAGCCGGGTTGTCCGACGAGGATCGCCGGTCACCAGATCGAAGTCGACGACGAGCGACGGCTGCTCCCACACAGCCACGATGGCTGCCCGGTTGTAGCGGTGCCACTGGGCCAGCGCCGCCGCCGAGGTGTTGGTCCTGGCGGCGACCATAGCCGACACCGTCTGGTCGGCCCGACGGTGCGTGAACACGATGGCCGAGTCGATGCCGAGTGTCTCGAGCCAGAAGGTGACCAGAAGCGAGTTGGCCGTGTCCGTCCACACCCAGGGCCGGCCGTCGGTGTCGTCGAGACCGGAGGCCGCGAGGGATTCGGTCCAGGCTCGGCGGGCCGAGTCCATCTGTGGGGCCAGGGTGCGAACGAGCTCGGCCGGAGCGATGGCGGGCAGGCGCCGGCGCGAGCCCCCGGCAACCTGGAGGAGCCGATCGTTCAGAGCCGTCAGTCGTGCGGCGGCGTCGGGGTCGGTCGACAAGGAGGGCAGACCGAGCCGGCTGAGCAGCTCGCCGATCGACTCGACCCCGCTGGCTGGGGCGCCGATGACGAAGATTCCTCGAGCCCGAGCTGTTCGTGACGCCGATGATGGCGCGGTCATCGGTGGCAGCTGCGAAGCACGTGGTTAGGGTACCAGTCGAGTGCGACGGAGCTCAGCCAGTGGTGGTCGTCGAAGAGGCGGCGCTGTAGGTGAACGTGCACGAGCTCGGCGTGGTGGCGTACTCCAGGTACTTGGTGCATGACTCGAGATCGATGGACTGCGTGGTGTAGGTGACGTCAACCAGGCGCGCACCGGGAGCTGTCGTCAGTTGGGCGCTGCCGGAGGAAGCGGTTCCGCTGAAGGTGAGCACAGTGGAGGTCCGGCCGTCCTGGTAGACGAAGCTGATCGTTCCGGCCAGCGTAGAGGAAGTGGTGGCGGTCAGATCGAGCACGTAGTGCGGTTGATATGTGGGTCCGTCGGTGTACTGGCCCATGATCGGCAGGGAACTGGCGACGGCGGTCGTGGAGGTGGTGGAGGTGGTGGTCTGACCACCCGGCGGGATCTGCGTCGTGGTCGACCCGCTGGCCTGTCGGGACGGGGTGACCGGGCTGCTGCAACCGGCCGACGCGCCGGTGGCCGCCAGCGCCACGATCAGGGCGGCTATGTGCCTGGAGCGTGGGCGGAGGGACGAGTGCACGAAGGCTTCGGAGTGTAACGCCGACCCTGCAACCCCGGTGTCGCGCTCAGGGCGGCTGTGCCGCCTACCTGGTAGTCACGATTTTTCCGAGGATGCTTATCTCCGACCGGGACCGTGCCGAAACCTCACCTAGGCTCCCGCCGTCCGGCCGTGTAGCTCAACCGGTGATGATGCTCGTACGTCGATCGACGATCTTTGTGTTGGCCGTCATGGCGATCGTCGCCGTGACGCAACTGGGCGTCAGCGTGCCCCAGGCCGCGGCTGCCAGCAGTTCGGCGACGGCGGTCGCTGTGGCACGTGACCCGGTTGTCGCCACCCAGGGACCCGACAACGCGCTGTGGGTCTACTGGCAGGCACCCGACGCCCAGTGGTACGGGCCGCTCGGGATCGGTGCC
>JASHZK010000137.1 GCA_030042575.1 Acidimicrobiales bacterium | reverse complement strand
GGCGCCGGGGTCGTCGAAGTCGTAGGACGATCCCGAGTCCACCTGCGCCAGGGCCCCCGTCGTGGCGTCGAGCTCGGTGACCGAGTCGCCGGCGCCGTTGGCCACCCAGACGTGGGTGCCGTCGGAGTCCACGGCACCGGGGTCGTCGAAGTCGTAGGAGGATGCCGAGAGTACCCGCACCAGGGCCCCCGTCGTGGCACCGAGCTCGGTGACCGAGTCGCCGCCGCCGTTCGCCACCCACACGTGGGTGCCGTCGGAGGAGATGGCGCCGGGGTCGTCGAAGTGGAATTTCGATCCCGAGTCCACCTTCACCAGGGCTCCGGTCGTGGCGTCGAGCTCGGTGACCGAGTCGCCGGCGCCGTTGGCTACCCAGACGTGGGTGCCGTCGGAGGAGATGGCGCCGGGGTGGTCGAAGTCGTAGGACGATCCCGAGAGCACCTGCACCAGGGCCCCGGTCGTGGCACTGAGCTCGGTCACCGAGTCGCCCAACTCGTTCGCCACCCAGACGTGGGTGCCGTCGGAGGAGATGGCGTCGGGGAGGTCCAAGCCGTCGGCCGCTCTCGAGATCATGTGCACCAGAGCCCGGGTCGAGGCACTGAGCTCGATGACCGAGTTGCCGCCGCTGTTCGCCACCCAGAGGTGGGTGCCGTCGGAGGAGATGGACTCGGGGCCGCTGAACCCCCACCCGAAGACTTTCAGTTTCGGCAGGGCCGTGGTGCGTGGCGCAGCTCCCGATCGGCCGGGAGCCGCCGCCCCTGCCACGAGCCCGGCGACAGCGCTGCACAGGGCGAAGGCCGCCATCAAACGCAGGAACCGTCGGCGCACCGTTCTCTCACCCCCTGCAGGTCGGACCCGCTCGGCCTCGAAGGCTACTGACCCGGTCGCGGCCAGGCGCGAGCACCGCCTAGGTCACGGAGAACCCCTGTTGCCATTGGGGGACCTCCTCGAACACCTCGACGTCGGTGACCTCGGCCGCCGGCGGCCCCCTCCGGCACCACTCGACGATCGCCGTGACGGCCTCCTCACCGCCCTCGAACACCGCTTCCACCGTGCCGTCGGAGCAGTTGCGCACCCAACCGCCCAACCCCAGGGCTTCGGCGCGGCGGGCGCACGACACCCGGAAGCCCACACCGTGCACCGAGCCGTGCACCACCACCCGCCGGCGCACCACGGCGGACGGCTGCTCGGCTCCGCTCACCGTGGCTCTCTTACTGGCGACCCTCGGACGCGGGCCGCCGGTCGTCCTCGGAGCTCCACAGCCGCTCGGGGCGACGGCCCTGACCGGTCATGACGGCGATCTCGCTGCGCACGACGGGCAGGTCCTCGGGATGGGTCACCCCGATGCAGCGGCCGCGCCCCTGGAGCAGCCTGACGGGCTGGGGGGATGGGCGGCCGCCGGCGCCGCCCGGGCCGGTGACCATGGCCCCCACCACTTCCGGGAGCAACACCTCGGCCTCGTTGGTCGCCTCGCCCTCGACGCTCCCGTCTGCGCCGACGGCCGGGTGCACCGCCGTGACGGCGGCTTCGAGCACGGGCCAGATGGAGGGTCGCAGGCCCCACAGGTTCACCGACACCAATGTGTCTGGGCCCAGCCTTTCGGGCTGCTTGTCGTCGCCGGCTCGGAAGCTCCCGTCTGCCTGTCGGGTGACCAGCTTGCGCTCGACCATGCCCGCCAGCAGCCCGTCGGGCCCCACCGTGCACGTCCCCCGGGTCACCGGCTCGTCGCTGACCACCGTGTCGGCCAGCCGGAAGGCCACGTTGGCGTGTTCGTCGGACCGCTCGAGATGGCGGCACAGCAGGCTCAAGGCGTCGACACCGTAGACGTCGTCGCCGTTCACCAGGGCGAAGGGTCGGTCTCCCACCACACGGCGGGCGCACAGCGCCGCGTGGGCGGTACCGAGCGGGACCGGCTGCTCGGTCCAGGACACCGCCACCGTCTTCGGCCAGGTGTGCTCGATGTGGTAGGCGATGGCGGGACCGGTCTCGGGCCCGAGGATCACGACCACCTCCCCGAACCCGGCCGCCCGGGCGTCACTGCCGTTCAGGTCGATGACGGCCTCCCCGTGCAGGCCCACCGGGGCCAGGGGCTTGCAGCCGCCGCCGTAGCGTTTCGCCCTGCCGGCGGCCAGCATGACCATCACCGGTTGCCCGGCGCCGATCACCCGCCCCATCGCAGCACGGCGCTGGCCCAGGTCATGCCGCCGCCGAAGCCCGACAGGAGCACGGTGTCGCCCTCGCGCAAGCGCCCGGCAGCCAAGGCGTCGCACAGGGCCAGCGGGATCGAGGCAGACGACGTGTTCCCGTAGCGGTCGATGGTCACCACCCAGCGGTCCTCGGCGATGCCGAGGCGCTGGCCGGCGGCGGCGATGATGCGGGCGTTGGCCTGGTGGGGGACGAACAGGTCCACGTCCCCCGGGACCATGCCGGCTCGGGCCAGTGCCGCGCTGGACGAGTCGACCACGGCCCGCACGGCGTGGCGGAAGATCTCCTTGCCGTTCATGTACAGGTAGCCGCCCAGGTCACACTTGAGCAGGTGCCGCAGTGATCCGTCGGCGCCGAGGTCCCAACCGAGGAGTTCGCCGGCGCCCTCGGTGGCCTCCAGCACCACCGCCCCGGCCCCGTCGCCCACCAGCACGGCCATGGCGCGATCGTCCCAGTCAGTGATGCGCGACAACGTCTCGCTCCCCACCAGCAGGATCCGGCGGGCCCCGGCCAGCGTCAGCCCGTGGGCCACCACCAACGAGTAGACGAAACCGGAGCACGCCGCGTTCAGGTCGCAGGCCCCTCCGGCCACTTGCAGCTCGTGCTGGACGGTGGCCGAGGTGCCCGGCACCGTGGCGTCCGGGGTGGTGGTGGCCAGGACGAGCACGTCGATGTCGGCCCCCGTCAAACCGGCTTGGGCCAGCGCCCTGGCCCCGGCCTGCGTCGCCAACTGCGAGGTGGTCCCCCCGATGTGCCGTTGTTTGATGCCGGTCCGTTCGGTGATCCAGGCGTCGCTGGTGTCGAGCCGGGCCGACAGATCGTCGTTGGTGACGACCTTCTCGGGCACGGCCGCCCCCCAACCGGTGATCCGCGCTCCGGGCATCGCTCAGTCTCTCTGCAACACGTGCACGGCCACCGCCGCCGCGTCTCGGCCGGCGAGGATGCCGCCCGTGTTGACGGCCACCGCCGTGCGGGTGTCGGGACGCTGACGATCTCCGGCCCGGCCCCGCAGCTGCTCGGTCAGCTCCACCACCTGGCACAGCCCGGTGGCGCCCAGGGGATGGCCGCGGGCGACGAGTCCTCCGCTCGGGTTCACGTACAAGCCCCTTCCGCCCCAAGCCGTGTCGCCGGCGGCGGTGGCCCTACCGGCGTCGCCGGCGCCGTAGAAACCCAGAGCCTCGAGCGACCACAGTTCCTCGGCGCTGGTGGCGTCGTGCACCTCGGCGACCTGCATGTCGGCCGGTCCCAGGCCGGCTTCCTTCCAGGCCTGCTCGGCGGTCTCCGAAAGGCGGTCGTGGTAGTCGGTCTCACCGTCCCCCGAGCGCAACACGCTGGCCGTCACCCGGGGCCCCCGGGTGTCGCTTCCGGCCGCGAGCACCACGGCAGCCGCTCCGTCGGTGAACGAAGAGCACATGAGGCGGGTGAGTGGAGGGGCCACCGGCGGGGAACCGAGCACCTCCTCGACGGTAACGGGCCGGTGGAATTGGGCGAGCGGGTTGCGCGCCGCCTGGGCGCGGGCCTTGACCGCGGTGGCTCCGATCTCGGCCACCGTGGTGCCCCGCTCGGCGACCTGGCGACTCACCCAGGTGGCGTTCAATCCCATGAGGACGCTGCCGGTGTCGTTGCTGTGGCGGCCGCGCAGCCCGTGGCGCTCGTCGGCCGGAAGACCGTCCTCGATGCCGGCCAGGGTGGCTCCCCGGTCGCCGGTCCACATCTTCTCGACGCCGATCACGAGCACCGGCGACTGCCCGGCCCGGGCGGCCAGCGTGCCGACGTGCATCGCCGAGGCCCCACCCGCGCACGAGTTGTCCACGTTGAGGATCCCGGTGGCGGCCAGGCCGGTGCCCCGGAGCCAGGCCTGGCCCCGGATGCAGCCCTGGTCGCACAGGCGACCCCCCAAGGCGTTGGCCAGGACGACCAGCCCCAACTCGGTCCGACCCACACCGGCGTCGGCCAGGGCTTCGTCGACCACCTGGCGGACCATCGCCGCTGCTTGCTGGTCGCGCCGGGACATCGGCGTCATGGCCACGCCGGTCACGCGGACGTCCTGGCGCACGGGCTCACTATCGCGCGCCGCGGGCACCGCGCTCCTCTCCGGGGCACCAGGCGCGCTCTGCCCTCGGTCGGCCCTGTTCGCCGCCCGCCCGCCATCTGCTCTCGGTCGTGACGGCGGGGACACGAGGGTCGGTGCCGCTGCGGCGAGAACTGCTGGTCAGGAGGTTCTTTGTCGTCCGGCGACCGGCGGCGAACCGCGCACCGGCGCCGGCACGGCACAATGGGGAGGTGCCTGGAGAACAGCTCAGCGAGGCCGCCGGCGCCGAGCGGGAGGAGCAGCTCAGGCAGCTGATCGACCTCATGCGCCCGGCCGTGCAGGCCGACGGAGGGGATCTGGAGCTCGTCTCCTTCGACGTCGAAGCCGGGGTGGTGCAGGTGCAGCTGCGGGGTGCGTGCAGCTCCTGTGCCATCTCCTCGGCCACGTTGCAGGGCGGGGTGGAGCGCATCCTGCGAGCCCGCCTCCCCTGGGTCACCGAGGTCACCGGCGAGGTCGACGACACGGTCGACTTCGAGGACAGTGTGGCCCTGGGCCGGGGGGCCTACGTCCCCCGCCTCCCCTGATCGATCCGGTCGGCCGCTGCCCAGGTGGTCCCCACGACTCCCGGTGCCGAGGGAGCAGAGCTGACCGCTGAGGGCCCGGAGGACCGGTCGCCGAGGGCCACCGCCGAACATGGCAGGCGCGGCCGGGCCGGCACCACCTTCCGGTCGCTCCACGTGCGCAACTACCGGCTGTACTTCATAGCCCAGGTCATCTCGGTCAGCGGCACCTGGATGCAGACCGTTGCCCAGGCCTGGTTGGTGCTGCACCTCGCTCCCCACCGCTACCAGGGCATCGACCTCGGTGTCGTCACGGCGCTGCAGTTCCTCCCCATGCTCCTCTTCGGCACCTACGGCGGGCTGCTGGCCGACAGGCTGAACAAACGGCTCGTGCTCTATGTCACCCAGAGCTCGGCCGGGATGTTGGCTCTGGCCCTGGGGCTGCTCACCGCCACCGGGGCCGTGCGGCTGTGGGAGGTCTTCCTCCTGGCCACGTTGCTCGGCTTCGTCAACCTGGTCGACAATCCGACCCGTCAGACCTTCGTGCTCGAGATGGTCGGACGGGACGACGTGGCCAACGCCGTGAGCCTGAACAGCGTCTTGATGAACTCGGCGCGTGTCATCGGGCCGGCCATCGGCGGGGCCGTCATCGCCGTGTTCGGCTTGGCCGTGTGCTTCGAGGTCAACGCCGCCTCCTACGTGGCTGTGATCGTCGGTCTGAGCCTCATGCGCAGCCACGAGCTTCAGGCCTCGGCGCCGGTGCCACGAGCGGCCGGACAGCTTCGTGAAGGCCTGCGCTACGTGTGGCGGACGCCGGGCTTGCGAGTACCGCTCCTCCTGGTGGCGGTGGTCGGCACTTTGGCCTACAACTTCCAGGTCGTACTGGCCCTGCTGGCTAAGCTCACCTTCCACGGTGGAGCCGGGGTGTACTCCATGCTGACCTCGCTCATGGGGGGCGGTGCCGTGATCGGGGGGCTGATCGTGGCCGGGCGAAGCCGCCCGGACATCCACCGGCTCACCCTGGTGGGCATGGGGTTCGGGCTGTTCATCGTGGCCGTGGCCCTGAGCCCCACCCTGGTGGTGGCGGGCGTGGCCATCGTGCCCATGGGCATGTTTTCGATCGCCTTCATCGCCACCGCCAACGCTACCTTGCAGCTGCGGGCCGACCCGCTCATGCGGGGACGGGTGATGGCTCTGTACGCCATCGCCTTTCTGGGCACCACTCCCATCGGCAGCCCCCTCGTGGGGTGGATCTCCCAGGTGGCGAACCCCAGGGTGGCGCTGATGGTCGGTGGCCTGTCCACCGTGGCGGCGGCGGCCATCACCCGCTTGGTGCATCGGCGCGGCCATAGCCGTCGCCCGGCCGCCACGGCGCCGGCCGAGAGGTCCGATCCGGGTGCCGCCGTGGGCGTCGCCTGAAGGAGCCACGGCCAGACCGCCCGTCGACGCTCGGAACGGCGATGGGAGCAGGGCTCTGGCTCACCTGTGCACGTGCAGGCCGAGCTGTACCGCTTTGACGCCCAGCATGACCACGGCCAGGGCGAGGTAGCCGTACATCACGTACAAGGTGGCGGTGCGAGCCCGAGACGGCTCGGGTCGCTGGAGCAGGGTGCTGGGCGGCATCATCCACGTCTCGCGCCGTTCCCGCGGCACCAGGGGTGGGGGCCGTCGCCGCAGGCCCCGCACGTAGGCGAAGCCGGCGATGGCGAGAACGACGACCAGCGCCCCCCCCAAACCGAGGAAGAGGGCGCTCACGTCGCTGTGGGGGAACACCGTGGTGGTCATGAGAATGAGCGACAGCACGAGGAGCACCGACACGATCACGGTGGCCACGGCGTTCAGCCACGGCCGGTTGACCCAGGGCCCCAGCACGGCCCGGTCGTTGCACAGCAGCAGCAGGAACACCGTGGCGCTGGGCAGGAGGATCCCGGCCAGGGCCTGGACGGCCACGGTGATGAGGCCGAGGGGGGCGTGCGGGATGAGAACGAGTCCGGCGGCGGCGGCCACGATCCCGGCGAAGGAGAGGTAGAAGGTCTTGGCATCCCGAAGGCGTCGGTGCAGGGAGTGCCGGATGCCGAACATGTCGCCGAAGGCATAGGAGGTGGCCAAGGTCACCGAAGCGGCACCGATGATCGAGGCGTTGAGAAGGATGAGGGCGAAGAGCGTGCCCGTGGCGTGGCCCAGGTAACGGCCGAGCCCCCGGGCCACGCCGGCGGCGTCGGTGAAGTGGCCGAACAGCGGGGTGTTCCGGACGGCGTAAGCCACCGTGACCATCATCAAACTGGCCGCGATCACGGTCACGAAGGATCCCAGCACGGTGTCGACCCGCTCGTAGTTGATCCACCGGGGCGTGATCCGCTTGTCCACGACGTTCGATTGCTGGAAGAACAGCTGCCACGGGGCCACTGTGGTGCCCACGATGGCGATGACGAGCAGCACCGATGTCGAGGTGAACCCACCGCTCACCCCCGGGGTGACGAAGTGGGAGAAGACGGCGCCGGCGTGGGGATGGGCATAGACGGCCAGAGGGATCACCAGGAAGTTGGCCAGGATGAAGACGAACATGAATCGTTCCCATCGCCGGAAGCTGCCGCTGGCCGTTATGGCCACCAGGCCGGCGGCGGCCAGGGGGACTGACAGATACTCCGACACGCCGAAGAAGCCCAGAGCCAAGCTGACCCCGATGAACTCGGTGACGATGGTGGCGAAGTTCAACAAGAACAGGTCGCCGACCGAGAACCAGGCCCAGAACCGGCCGAAGCGCTCGGCGATGAGGCGGGCGTGGCCCACCCGGCTCACTGCTCCCAGGCGCACCACCATTTCCTGGTTGACCACCAACACTGGGATGAGCAGGGGCAGGGTCCACAGCAGGGTCAGCCCGTAGTTCTGGCCCGCCTGGGCATAGGTGGCGACGCCACCGGCGTCGTTGTCGCCCACCATGACGATGAGTCCGGGGCCGATGATGGCCAGCAGCGTGAGGAAGCGGGCCCCCCAGGACCGCCGGGCTCCGACATCGTGCTGGCTGATCCGGCCGAAGGCGCCGGTGATGTCGCCGAGGTGGGCCTCGTCGAGGACCGCGCTTTCGTTCTCCTCGGCCGCCTCTTCGGCCATGGCTGAACCTCCCGACGTTGCCGGCGTCGTGGGCGTGCGTTCTCGGCGCGCACGCCCCGCCGGTTCAACCGCCGGTCAGCCCAGCGGCGACCCCGGAGCCGAGGCGGGCGCGCTCGGATCGTCGTGGTGATCCGTCAGCGTGCAGCGGTGCTCCTTCGTCGTACAGTTGCGGCGTCCGGGTACCAGCCCGGTGCCGCGGGCATGCTACTGGCTATTCCTCGGGTTGGGCCATCCCGAACTCGCCTCGCCAGCCGGACGGCACCAACAGCTCGAGAAGGTCGTCGACGGTGACCACGCCCAGAAGGTCGTGGTGACCGTGGCCCAGGACGGGGGCGACCGTCAGGTTGAAGTCCGACATCTTGCGCAGCACGGCATGGAGGTCCCAGTCGGCGTGGACGTGGGGCGGGTCCCGGCGGATCACGTCGCCCAGCAGAGCCGTGGCCGGGGCCTGGAGCAGCGATACCACCGAAGCCGTTCCCGAGACCTTCCCGTCGCCGTCGGTGGAGAACACCACGGCCAGGGCCTCGGGGGGCGCCTTGGAGGTGCGCACCGCCTCGATGGCCCGGCTCACCGGCTCGGTCTCGGGCAACGTCAGGAAATCGGGGCTCATGAGCCCCCCGGCCGTCTCCGGGTTGTAGTTGAGCAGGGCCCGCACCTTGCGCTGCTGAGGCCAGGGGAGGAGCTGGAGGATGGGAAGCCGCCGCTCTTGGTCGAGCTCGGTGATGAGGTCGGCGGCGTCGTCAGGGGCCATGGTGGCGATGATCCGAGCCGCCTCGGCGTCCGAGCGCGACTCGATGAACTCCAGGCGGTGCTCCTCGTCGAGCTCCTCGAAGACGTCGGCCTCGAGCTCGCGGTCCTGGCCCACGGCCTCGATGATCTCCTCGCCCTCTTCGTGAGACGCCGCCTCGACCAGATCGGCGATCTGGGCCGGGTGCAGGCGGGCCAGCTTGCGATAGGGGATCCGCAGCCGGGCCGAGGGCACATGGGCCACGAAAGGCTGGATCGTCTCCCAGTCCACCAGGCGGCCGGGTTCGATCCGGGCCCGCCAGGCCCGGGGCAGCAGGCGGCGAAAGGCCACCCGGGGGCTGGCGTCGACCCCTACCACCTCCCAGCCGGGCTCCCGTCGGGCCAGCTCGATCTCGTTGGCCCGAATCAGGCGGGCGCCTTGCAGGTTGATGATGTGGTGGGCCTGCACGTCGCGCCACAGAAGCAGCTCACCCGCCCTCCGCTCGAAACGCTGCAGGCTGAGCGTGTCGCCGGAGAGCTCGACGTCGCCGGCCCGGAGGCTCACCACCCGGTCGATGGGCACGAAGAGGTCCCGGCGGCCCACGCGTACGACTATCCCGCTCAAGGGGGGATGGGGGGTGTCGCCCAGGCGCACGATCACGTCCCGGACGCGGCCCAGACGGTCACCGCTGCGGTCCACCACCGCGCTGCGCACCACGCTGGAGAGGTGAAGGATCTCGATGGCCATGTGGTGGGCGACGGGCGTCCTCGAGCGGCCGGCAGATGGTGCCGCCGGGCCACACGCTATCGCCGGGGGCCCGGCCGGCCTCGCTCCCCTTGGCGCCGGCAGGTTCCCCGGTCCCTCCTGAGCGCTGCTTTTGCGCCCTGGTCGGCATCCGGGGGAGGCTGATTCGCCATGGCCGTCGACCTGGGGGACGCGCATGGTTAAAGGCCCGCGTCGGCGACTGGCCGAGCTGCGGGCCTCGTGGGAGCTGAGCACCAGGATCGAGGTCCCGCCCGCAGTCGATCCGGCCCCGCCCGCCTCCGACGGCCTGCGGGTGGCCTACCTCGTCTACCGGGGCAACCCCCGCTGTGGCGGCCAGGGGGTCTACAGCCGGCACCTGGCCCGCGAGCTGGTGGCGCTGGGCCACAGCGTGGAGGTCTTCTCCGGTCAGCCCTGGCCCGTGCTCGACACCGATGAGGGCGTGGGCTTCACCCCCGTGCCGGGGCTCGACTTGTACCGCGATCCCGACCCCTTCCGCGTCCCCCACCCCCGCGAGTTCCACTCCGCCATCGACCTGCTCGAGTTCGCCGTCATGTGCAGCGCCGGGTTCCCCGAGCCCCGCACCTTCTCCTTGCGAGCCCGGCGCCTGCTGGCCGAGCGCCGTCACCGCTACGACATCGTCCACGACAACCAGTGCCTGGGGTCGGGACTGCTCGGTCTGCTGGCCGACGGCTGGCCCCTGCTCACCACCTTGCACCACCCCATCACCGTCGACCGTGAGCTGGCCCTAGCCAAGGCCGAGAACCTCTACCGTCGCCTGGCCCAGCAGCGCTGGTTCGGCTTCCTCGGTATGCAGAAGCGCGTCGCCCGGCAGCTGCCCCGGGTGGTGACCGTGTCGGAATCCTCCAAGGCCGACATAGCCCGCCAGATGGGCGTGCCCCTCGACCGGATGACGGTGGTGCCCGTGGGCGTCGATCACACCGTCTTCCGGCCCCGACCCCAGGTCACCCGGGTCCCCGGTCGCCTCATCGTCACCACCTCCAGCGACGTGCCCATGAAGGGTCTCGTGCCCTTGCTCGAGGCCCTGGCCAAACTGCGCACCGAGCGCCACGTCGAGCTGGTGGTGGTGGGCCGGCCCACGGAGGGTGGCCCGGTGATGCGCACCATCGAGCGCCTCGGGCTCGGCCAGGCGGTGCGCTTCGTGTCGGGCATCAGCGACGAGGAGCTGTCTGTCGCCTACGGCGAGGCCGAGGTGGCGGTGGTGCCCTCGCTGTACGAGGGGTTCTCGCTGCCCGCCATCGAGGCCATGGCCAGTGGGGTCCCGCTGGTGGCCACCACCGGGGGAGCGCTGCCCGAAGTCGTGGGCAAAGACGGCGAGACCGGACTGCTGGTGGAGCCCGACGACCCCGAGGCGCTGGCCACCGGCATCAGGCGCGTGCTCGATGACGGCGAGTTGGCCGGGCGGCTGGGCCACGGGGGGCGGCAGCGGGTGCTCGGCCGCTACACGTGGGCGGCCACGGCCACAGGAACCGCAGAGCAGTACCGCGTGGTCCTCGAAGAACACCGGGCCCGGCGTGGCGGCCGGGTAGCGGCAGCAGTCCCCACTCGACGGCCAGCCCCGCTGCGGCGGCTATCG
>JASHZK010000018.1 GCA_030042575.1 Acidimicrobiales bacterium | reverse complement strand
CATCCGGTCTTCTGCGCCTGCACGCTCCAGGAGCCGGTGGCGATGTTGGCGAACAGGACACAACCCAAGGTGGTGGTGGTGGCGGACTCGGTGGCACCGGTGGACGTGTCGGTCGCCGTGACCAGGACCAGCCCCTGGCCGTTGCCGGCGTAGTCGGTGACCGTCACCAGGATGGTCCCCTCGCTGGAGTCGAGGTCCGACGCCGGTACGGGGACGTAGGTCGACTGGGTCACGAGCTCGGAGCTGTAGTGCGAGCTGGTCCACCAGTCGCTCCCGCCGGGAACCTTCGCCCAGGTGACCCAGATCGAGACGTCCAGCTCCGTCGTCGAGCCGGCTTGGGGAGCGGCACAGGCCCCGGCACCGGGAGCCACCTCGAGCTCCAGGGTGTAGGCCACGCCCCCCCGTTCGACTGTTCCCGCCGAGGTGAACCCGGACTGGCCCAGCAAGGTGGCCGCCCCGGCGTCCACCTCGGCGTCGAGCTGGCCCGAGGCGATGTCCGTGGCCACCTCCCGCAGGCGCGAGGAGGCGCCCGTGGACAGGGCCGAGCTCACCAGGTTGGCCGTGGGCACGAGCACGATGAGGAGCACCGCCAGGGCGATGAGCGTCTCGAGCAGCGAGAATCCCCGCTCCGACCACGCCGGCAAGCGCCGGTCGCGGCCTCGTCGCCAGCCCGAGACGAGCACCTCTACCAGGATCGACACCCGATTTCGCGGCGATTATCGACAACAGCCCAAATAACCACTTACAGCGATCAAAGTGCCCACAAATAGTGGTCAGCTCGGCGTCGTCCCTGCTCACGACCCTGTGAGGGGTCCCAGCGCTTACCCCGGTCGGGGTCTGCCGTCCGGGGGCAGCGCCCCTAAGGCCCGGAGTAGGCCCCGGACCCTGTGTCCTCGTGGGTGTTGACGATCTGCGACACACCGAGGAGCGGGGGGGCGTTCCATTTCTGCTCGTACGAGCCGTTGCAGGTGGCGACCTGAATGGTCGAGAAGGAGTCGTCCGACGGCGCCTGTTTGTTGGCGGTGTTCGCCTCCAGGCAGTATCCGTCCTCGTCGGTGTAGGTGTAGTCGTGCTCGGACCCGCCGTTGCTCGTCCACTGGGTCCACAGGAGGTCCGTGGCCTGGTTCGAGTTGTCGATGTTGCACGAGGTCACGAGCACGTAGGCGTCGATGTTCTGGGACGCCGTCACCAGAGGGGACTGGAGACAGTAGGGCGAGGACGGGCTCGAGCAACTCGTCTGGCCGTCGGGCGTGTAGACCAGGCCCACCGGCAGACCGCTGGAATTGGTGGAGAGCTGCTGGAAGCACCAGCGCTGGTTCCAAACCGGATACGCACTCGTGTCGGGGAATTGCTTGCACATGTAGTCGATGAGGTAGGTCGAGCCCACGTTCTGGCCGGTGACGTCCAGGCAGTAGCCGAACTCCTGGAAGTTGACGAGCTGGTCGGTGACGCCGAAAGCCTGACCGGTCGCCGGTTGTGAGGCTCCCGCTCCCACCTCCGGCGTCATCTGCCAGGTGGAGGCGTTGTCCATCGTCGAGTCGCAGTCGGAGCTCCCCACGGTGGCAGCCTCGGTCACCTGGCCGCTGGCGGGAACGGACAGGGGGTTCAACAGGCAGTAGCCGTTCGGATTGCCCGAGCTGTTGGCTCCTTCGATACCGCCGTAATCGTCCACGCCCCATTGTGCGGCCGCCGTGCTCCCGCAGGTGGTGGTGATGGGAATGGGCGACTCCGACGCCGGAGACTCGTCTTCGGGATCCTGGACGCAGTACTCCACTCCCCCGAGCACGATGGCCAGGTTCCAGTCCGAGGTGTACTGGAACAGCTCGTCGGAGTAACCGCTGGAGCACGAGTTCGTCACGTCGAGATCCCACGCACTCCCCGTCTCGACCGCTTCGAGGCATTGCTCCTGGGTGGAGTTCTCGTAGTTCTCGATCAGTCCGCCCGGGACGTTGGCGTAGCTGGTCTCGAAGTCGTAGGTGCTGACCACCCGGCGCCAGGTGTCTGTGCTCGTGGGCGCCGCCGTAGGGTTCGTAGGGCAGGCGGTGGTCGGCGAGCAGGAGGTGATCACGGCGGCGGCGATGATCGCTTCTTCTCCGTCGTAGGTGACGTCGTATGCCGGCCCCGTTCCTTGCGTGCAGGTCGTCGGCCCCAACATGTCGGTCCCGGAGGAGGTCAGGTACTCGTACTGCACGGACACGGTGAACGACGAGCTGTCCGAGATGTTCGTCTCGCCAGTGAGAGGACTGAGGGCGGGGTTGAGAGGAGGTGTGGAGATGGTGCAGGGAAGGTCGGCTAGTTCCACCTGACCGTCGGAGCTGGCGGCCCGTATCTGCGCCACCATGGCTTGCACCCCGGCCAACGCCCCTTCGAGCGCTCCCGTCCGGTTGGATGCGGTGGAGCCGAGCTCCAGTTGGCCGATCGCTCCGCTCATCACCGTCACGGTGATGAGGGACAGGATGGCCATGAGGACGATGGTGAGGATCAGCATGATCAGTCCGGATTCGTCCTTCGTGCCCGGCCCTTGCCGATGGTGGCCCGAAGCTCTGTCGGCGAGCGGTCCCCGGCGGGCGAACCGAAGACGGGTGAGGGGACTCATGGCGTGCCTCCGCAGATCCCCTCGTCGCTGGAGCTGCTGGTCGTATCCAGGGAGGTGATCGTGAAGTCCGACTGTGCGGTCCCCTTGCTCGACCCGGAGCCGACCACGGCCGAGATGGCCACGGTCAGCTGCCACGGAGAACTCTGGGGCGTCGACAGAGAGAACGGGTCGGAGGAAAGGGGGGTCTTCAACTCCGATGCCAGGACCTCCCAGCCGGTCGACCCGGTCGGAACCGAGTCGTCGGCGTCCCATGAGCGCTGCAGCAGTTCGCCAGTCGAGTTGTCGTACTCGACTTGTGTGCAAACAGGCTGACCCTCGGTGATCTGGGTCTGTGTGTCCTGAGTCCAGTCGGATTGGAACTCGACGAAATAGTCCGGGGGGCTGTCGGAGTCCTGTCCCGGCTGGTTGATGTCGGCCGCATACCGGATCCCGGTATCGAGCGCCATGAACGCCAAGGTCACTTGCGAGCTGGCCTGGGCCGTCGATTGCACGCGTGATTCGGCCCCGTAGGCCGACATCAACGTCGTCAGCACCAGAGAGGTCACGACGATCAGGACGGGGATGACGATCAGGATCTCCACCAGGGTGAACCCAGCCTCTGAGGGCGGCCCCGGCGCCCGTTTTACGCCGCGCCGACACCCGCGAAGAGTGGTCCTCACGGAACCTCAATCGACGGAAGCAGCCCGGGCCAATAGGGCCAAAGGTCCCAAAGTCCGCGTATGCCCCCCGTTGCCCGGTAGAGAGCCCGAAGCAGGGTCTCCGGGCGGACACCTCCACGCCGGCGCCGGCCGGTCAGGGGCGTTGCATGCGCCAACCGGTGATGACCAGCGTCCCGCCTTCGATGGTCTCGTCGACGGTGACCGCGTAGTGGCCGGGGGCCCTGCCCCCTGCGATGGTGACGTCGTTGGTGACCGTCACGCTTTCGACTCGGGTGCCGGTGGCGGACACGTTCAAGTCGAGGGCGCTCCTGTAGCGGGGGCTCCCGGCTCCGATCAGCGGGGCCGGAGGCACGACACCGGGGGCCACCTCCCTCCACCAGTCGAGGCGGTCCTCGGTGAGAGAGCGCACCCCGGCGACGTACTCCTCCACCGCCGCCTTCTCCACGGTGAGCGGGTTGGTGGTCTGGGCCCAGGTCGCACCAGGCGAACCGGTGAGACTGAAGGTCCCCACGGGTATGGAGGTGACTCGCTTCCCGGCCAAGGCGGAGAGGACGGGCACATTGGGCGGAGAAGAGGTCGTCAGGTACTGCTGGCTCGTCCCTGCTGTGAAACTTTGGCTCACTTCGTCGGCGGTGACCACATAGCGCTCGGATGGGGAGCGCAGCGAGTTCATGGGCCAGCCCGTGATCAGGGTGAGAGCGGGTGCCCGGCTGTTGTAGAGCGGCGTCCCGGTGCTCACGACCCTATGGCCCGAGACCGAGAAGGCGTAGGTGGTGCAGGGGGCCACGTAGAGGATGGTGTCGCCCGCCGACAGTTTGGGCAGCCCCACGAAGTAGCTCGCATCGTGGGCGGCCAGCACGGAGTCTCCCGTAGCGCCGGGCCACACCGAGTAGGGGTCGTGGCCCACGGCCACCTCGAGTTGGGCGTCGCCGCTCCCCTGCTCCACCGGAGCGGTCACCCCCAGCGACGGGATCTCGAGCAGACCCCTGACGGGATCATGGCTCCGGGCGCTCTCGGCGCACGATGTCAGGCTGGCCGTACCCGAGCTCGGGCTGGGAACCTGAACGAGATCGGAGAGAGCGCCGGCGTCCAGGGACTGCCGGACCACGGCCGGTCCCGCCCGCCTCGAGCGGGGGGTCGAAGTGCCGGCCGAGACCTGCCAGGCGGCCACTCCGGCCACCACCACGGCGGCCACGAAGAGCGCCCAGCGGTGGCGCCGCCTGGGTGGTCGACCCCGCGTATCCGTCGTGGCCCTGGTCGCCCTGGGTGCGGCCTCGGGGTTGGAGTTGGTCGTGGTGGTCATCGTAGGGCCCACATCTCGTGGTTCTCGGCCTTCCTGCTCCCGCTGTTGGCCGGGCTCACCCTCGGGAAGTGGTGAAATTCTCGACCGTGCCGCCGTAGTAGACGGTGCCCCCCGAGCTGGTCACCACCAGGTCGTAGTAGTACTCGGTGTTGGAGTTGAGACCGGTCAGGTTGTAGGTCTCGGTGACCGCCGAGGTGCCGGTGGCCGGCGAGGTGCTGGCCGTGACCAGGGTGCCGGAGCAGGCGCTGGTGGTCACCTTCGACGAGGTGGACGAGTAGCAGAACTGCACCGTGTCGGAGTCGCCTTCGGGGTTGACGGTGGCGTTGGCCGTGGCCGTGGTGGTGCTCACACCGGTGGCCCCGCTCATGGTGATGGTCGGCGCCTGGTCGGTGGTGAAGCTCTCCACCGTCCCGCCGTAGTAGACGGTGCCTCCCGAGCTGGTCACCACCAGGTCGTAGTAGTACTTGGTGCCGGCGTTGAGGCCGCTCAGGGCGCCGGTCTCGCTGACCGCCGAGGAGCCCGTGGCCGGTGAGGTGCCGGCCGTGACCGTGCTGCCGTTGCAGGCGCTGGTGGTCACTTGCGACGAGGTCGACGAGTAGCAGAACTGCACCGTGTCGGAGTCGCCTTCGGGGTTGACGGTGGCGTTGGCCGTGGCCGTGGTGGTGCTCACACCGGTGGCACCGCTCATGGTGATGGCGGGCGCCTGGTCGGTGGTGAAGTTCTCCACCGTCCTGCCGTAGTACACGC
>JASHZK010000136.1 GCA_030042575.1 Acidimicrobiales bacterium | reverse complement strand
AGAGAGTGGCGGCGGCGAAGGCGGGCGAGGCAACGCCGAGGACGATGGCGCTGGAGAGCCCGCCAATGACCAGAGTCATCGACGTGAGGACCCGCTTGCGCTTGGCGCCGCCCACCAGTCCCAGCGTTGTCCCGATGGCCATGAGGCGCGAAACGAAACCCGACGAACGCGACCTGCGCATGACACTTCCCCCCTTCGTTCCTCCGCGAGGAGGAATCCCCGGGTGGATCGTTCATCAAAACGACCGGAGAGGTCAATGGCTCTTCGCGTTACGCCCGAAAACCCTCAAAATTGAGCACGGGTTCGTCCCTCTCACCTCGCTTCGAGGTGACGGAGGGTGACCGAGGGGACTTGAACCCCCGACCTCCAGGGCCACAACCTGGCGCTCTAACCAACTGAGCTACGGCCACCATGCAGGTCAAAGCATGGCACAGCACCACTTGGGGCTTCGCCAGCTACAGGGCACTCTCAGGTAGCCTTTGGACCGGGCCAAAGCGCCTGCGAGCGGGCCTGCCCCCGTAGCTCAACTGGACAGAGCGGGTGGCTTCTACCCACCAGGTTGCGGGTTCGACTCCTGCCGGGGGCACGTACACGTATCGCCAGGTGAGAGGGGTATGCACCCCGTGAACGCCTTGACGGGCGCGATCTGCGCCCAGGCGCCGGCGAGGCCTTGTGGCGGCGGCTCGTCGCCTGTCGTCCGTTGTGTGGGGATGTCGGTGACGAGTGTCCGGCACGCGGCATCAACTCTGCTGTCGTTGTTCCTTGCGTGGCCAACATCATGAGACGCGATCGGACTCGGAGGGAATTGGCCGGTTGTGCGACTCAAGCGGGCGGGACGATGCACCTGCGCGGACACCGGACAAGTCTCCGGCGACGACGGCGGTGATCGCGCTCCCGAGGGTATCGTGCCCCGGAATGTCATTCGGGGGGGCACGGAAGTGGGCGTTGGGCCTGGGATCCCTCGTGACGGTGACCGCTCTTGCCGCCTGCGGCGGACCGTCGAGCAGCACAGCGGCCCGTGCGGTCAAGGTCGAGAACCTGCCGGCGGTGCCCACAACCGTCAGCGCCTGGGACTGGCCGAGCTACGGCGACAACGCCCAGCACACCTTCACCGGCAGGACGACGTTGACCTCCTCGTCGGTGCGCGCACTCAAAAAGGCGTGGTTCTTCCCAACCAGCGACGCGGTGACGGCGACGCCGACCGTGGTGGGGGGAACGGTGTACGCGGGATCGTGGGACGACTACTTCTACGCCGTCGACCTCGAGACCGGGAAACTGCGTTGGAAGGTGCGCCTGCACTCGCAGAACGGCATCACCCCCTATCCCGGTCAACATCCTCGGACCAGCGACTCGGACGGGGGACTGGTCACGTCTTCTGCCTGGTTCGAGCCGGCCAGCGCCAACCGTCCCGCTCTGGTCATATTCGGGGGTGGCTACACCCTGTACGCCCTCGAAGCCCGAAACGGTTCGATGTACTGGACCCATACTTATTCGGGGCTGCCCGGCCCGCTCGAGCCCAATGTCGACGACAGCAGGATCTTCTCCTCTCCGGTGGTGGTGGGCAACGACGTGATCTTCGGTGTCGACGTCGACGGGCAACCCGGTTCCGCTGGCTACGTGGTGGCCGCCGACCTGGACACCGGGGACCCCGTCTGGGAATTCCAGACGGACGTCGCCACCCCGGGGGGACCGGTACTGGACGACAGCTGCGGCAGCGTGTGGTCCTCGGGGACGGTGCTCCCCGACCTGGGCTTGGTCGTCTTCGGCACAGCCGACTGCCACGAGGCCGGCAATGCCCTGTACGCAGAGTCGATCATCGCCCTCCGGGTCTCCAACGGCACATTGGCCTGGGAGTACAGCCCCCTCCGGGGCGCACCTGTCTGCGACTTCGATTTCGGCGCCAGCGCCAACGCCGGGGTGTCGTCCCGGGGCGTGACCACGTTCCTCGGCGAGGGGAACAAAGACGGCACCTATTACTCGCTCGATCCCGCCACCGGCCGACTGCTGTGGTCCAGCAACGTGGTGTTCGGGGGTGGCTCGGGGGGTTTCCTCGGAACCACCGCCTACGACGGACACCGGGTGTACGGGTCGACCGGGATCGGCGACTTCAACCCGAGCCCCCATGGCAACGTGACGTGCGACCCGTCCAACCCTCGGGATCAAGCAGCCGAGGAGCCCACGACGGACTCGTTCGACGCTGCAACCGGCAAGGTCGTGTGGCAGGCCGACCATGCTGACTCTTTCGCCCCCACCACGGTGGCCGGGGGCATGACTTTCAACGGCCTGCTGGCCGAGTCCTACATCCAGGTGCGCCGAGCCACCTCGGGCAAGCTGCTGGCCCGGATCGCCTTGCCCGCAGCCAACTGGTCGGGGATCGCCACCGTGGGCGACGCCCTCGTCTTCGGGATGGGGACCGATTACAGCCCCGACTCATCGGGGATCGAGGTCGTGACCCCTGGCGGGGCGGCGCCGGTCGTCCCCACCTCAGGCTGATCCGCCCTACGCAGCGGGACGACCCGGCGCCATCGGCCGCCGCCTTCGCCGACTTGCCACGACAGCACTTCGGCCCTGGCGTGATCTACAGGGTCGTGGAGGAGATGGCCACGGCCCGGTTCGTTTGGACTCCTAGCCCCCGGCGGACTCGACCGGCGCTTTGTCGACCGTCCCCATGGGGGCGATGAGGTACCAGGTACCCATGTCCAGCGCTTGCCCGGTTGCCCGCCCAGCGCTGTCCCCGATGTAGAGGTATAGGGGCCAGCCGTTGTAGGTGACCTGCACATCGCCATTGCTCCTGCGGGTCGTGCCCAACAGCGCTTTGTTCACGCCCGGTCCCGCTCTGGCTTCCCGTTGACCTGGCGACAGGACCAGGGGAGGCCAAGCCTTGGCGCACACGCCGTAGCAGGTGGATGCGCCCTGGTTGTCGGGAACATAGATGTACAACGCGTAGCCTCCGCCGTCACCCAGCACGCGCCCCGGTCCGGGCACGTCGATGGTCCGTACCGCCGTGCGCCGCCCCGCTGCCTTCGGACTCGAACAGGCGACCACGAAGAGCAACAGACCACACGTGGCGGCGGCGGCGACCTTCACGTCTTCGCCATCGTAGGAGGGCCCCAGACGGTCGGCCCCACCGACCCACCACCTGCGATGGACCCCTTCCGTCGTCGATTCACCCCAACGGAGCAACAACAGCAGGGAGGCCGAGGAGGCAGGATGCTCGCCATCCTCGAAATTCGGACTTTGGTCACAGGAGCCCACACGGTGGAGATCCCTGGAGATTCCGCCTTGGTGGGCGCAGGACCTGGGCTTTCTCACGATCTCCGTTGGTCCGCGTATCCCTTCCTCCTGGTGGAGGTGTCGGCGGGTGTGCAGCAGTTCGGGACCTTTGGCCCTATAGGCGCCGGGCGGCGGCGTCGATCGACCATGTGTGAGTGCCCCATCTCGCAGGTATGTGCGCGGCGTAAAAGGTGGCGGTGGCCACGGTGTCCACCGCGCCGCGCAACCCCCCGGGGAGGCCGACGACCCGAAGCCCTCAGACGGCCAGACACTGATCGAAATGGTCGTCGCCATGGCCCTGTTGGCGACGGTGATCGCGCTGTTCGCCGTGGCCTTCACCTCGGGAATCTTCTCGTCTCGCAACGGGCAACTGAAGGAAGTCGCCGTCACCCTGGCCGATTCGGCCATCGACAGCGCCAGAGCCATCACGCCTTCTTCCCTGTTGAGTGGCTGTACCGTCGGAGGTTCGAGTTGCCCCTCTCCGGCGCAGGTCGATCTGAACGACACCTCGAGCGCCGTTGAACAATCGCAGAAGGCGACCACGCTCGACAGCACGGTGTTCACCACGACGGTCTTCGCAGGAAACTGCTATTTGCAATCGAGCGGCCAATGCACGCTCACCTCGAACAACGCGTCGATGATCCGGGTGATCGCCGAGGTCACCTGGAACGCCTCTGCTGGCTGTCCCAGCGGGGGATGTTCCTACGTCACTTCTTCATTGATCTCCAACGCGTCCGATCCGGTCCTCGACACCAACCTGACCGCACCCGACGCCCCCACCCAGCTGACCCCTACTCCCGGCAATGGCGAGGTGACGATCAGTTGGAGCGCCCCCTCCTACGACGGCGGGTCTCCCATCACCGGCTACGACGTCTATATGGGCACGCGCTCGGGAGGTGAGTCCTCCACCCCGGCGAATGGCTCGACGCTCATCACCGCTACGAGCTACACGGTGACGGGCCTCACCAACGGCACCACCTACTACTTCACCGTCAAAGCGGTGAACGAGGTGGGCAAGTCGGTGCCCTCCAACGAGGAGTCGGCTGTCCCCACGGCCATCATCACGCTCTCACCGGGGAGTGGAGCGGTGGGGACGTCGGTGACCATCTCGGGCCAGGGGTTCACCGCTGGCGGGACGATCAACGACAACTCGGGCGTGACCTTCGACGGGACCGACGTGAGCATCGGCAGCAGCAATGTCACCGTCGGCTCCAACGGCAGCTGGTCGGCCACCTTCACCGTTCCCAACGCCTCCCAAGGCTCCCAGACGGTGAAGGCCACCGACTCCTCGGGCGTGAGCGCCTCGGCCACCTTCGACGTGGAGGCCGCCATCATCCTGGCGCCCACGAGCGCCACGGTGGGCACCTCGGTGACCATCTCGGGAACCGGCTTCACGGCGGGTGCGACGATCAACCACAGCTCGGGCGTGACCTTCGAC
>JASHZK010000135.1 GCA_030042575.1 Acidimicrobiales bacterium | reverse complement strand
GCTCCCACCTCACCAGCGGCAGCGGTGTCGGCTCCGCCTTCGACTCCGGGTCCTCTGCCTGCTTCGGCCACTCCGGCTCCTTCGACCCCGCCCCCGGCTCCTTCGACCCCGCCCCCGCCAGTGCAGGCGATCCCTGCAACCTCGACGCCCCCTGTTGCCGCCCAGGTCCCCGCAGCCGAGGCCGCCGGTACCGGCCTGGCCAATCGGATCCTCTCCCCGGTGGTCCGTCGCCTCCTGGACGAGAACGGCATCGACCCGTCCGAGGTCGAGGCCACCGGTCTCGGCGGCCGCATCACCCGGGCCGACGTCCTGGCCGTGATCGACACTCGCCGCGCCGGGGGGGCACCGGCGGTGCCCTCTGCCGGGGGCCAGGTCCGATCGGTGGTCCAAGCCCCTCCTGCTCAGCGCGGAGGACCGGCGCCCTCGGCTCTGGCCGGAAGCGACGAGGTGATTCCCTTCACCAACATCCGTCGTCGCACGGCCGAGCACATGGTCCGCTCCAAGGCCACCTCGGCTCACACCCTGGTAGTGATCGAAGCCGACTACGAGAACGTCGAACGTGTGCGCCGGAGCGCTGGTGGCCCGTTCCGGACCGAGGAGGGCTTTTCCCTCACCTACCTGCCCTTCGTGGCCCGGGCCACCGTCGAGGCCCTACGAGAGTGGCCCCAGCTCAATTCGTCGGTAGGCGACGACGCCCTCATCGTGCATCATCAGGTCAATCTGGGGATCGCCGTTGATCTCGACCACAAGGGCCTCATCGTCCCCGTCATACCCCGGGCGGAAGAGTTGACCTTGCGCGGCATCGCCCGACGCGTTCACGATCTGGCCGAGCGGGCTCGGGCCAAGAAGCTCTCGGCCGACGACATCGCCGGTGGAACGTTCTCGATCACCAATGCCGGACCGTTCGGCACGTTCCTGACCGCACCCATCATCAACCAGCCCCAGGTGGCCATCCTGTCCACCGACGGGGTGAAGCGGCGGCCCACCGTGGTGGAGAGCGCGGACGGCACCGAGGCCGTCGCCATCCACTCCATGGGCCTGCTGTGTCTGTCGTGGGACCACCGTGCCGTGGACGGTGCCTACGCCGCCGCCTTCGTGGCCCGGGTGGCCCAGCTGTTGGCCACCCACGATTGGGCCGCTGAGCTGTAGACGACCATCGGTGCTGCGCATCCGCTGTCTCGGCCGAGTCCGTTACGCCGAGGCTCACGCCTTGCAGACCGCTCTGCAGTCGTGTTCCGACGACTACGTACTGCTCTTGGAGCATCCCCATGTGTTCACTCTGGGGGTCCGTGGCGACCCGGCCCACGTTCTGGTCGATCCCGCCACTGTCGGAGCCGAGATCGTACGGACCGATCGAGGTGGTGACGTCACCTATCACGGTCCCGGCCAGCTCGTGGTCTATCCCGTCCTGTCTGTCCCAGCCGCGGCGGGGTCCGTGCCCGGCCACGTGTTCAGCGTCGAGCAGGTGGCCATCGATGCCCTGGCCTCCCTGGGCGTGAGCGCCGGCCGGTTGGCGGGGTATCCCGGCGTGTGGATCGACGCCGGGGGCTCCCGTCCGCGCAAGATCGCCGCCGTGGGCATCCGGATCAGCCACGGCCGCTCCATGCACGGCCTCGCTCTCAACGTCGACCCGGATCTGGCCTGGTTCGGCCGGATCATCCCCTGCGGTATCGCCGACAAGGAGGTGACGTCGCTGCGGGCAGAGGGGATCGACGTCTCGATGGCCGTGGTGGCCGAGGCCGTCATCGCCGCCGCCGCCCGCCAGTGGGCGTCGAATGAGGCGGTCGACCGGCAGGACGCGGGCACGTGGGCCCGGCCGCGGCGAGGGAGCGAGGGGCACCGGGGTGAATCGGCCCTCAGCGTCCGCCTGCGACGGGCGGGGGTCGACCCGAGCTCGGCGATGGCCCTGCGATCGCCCAAGCCCCCCTGGCTCCGGGTTCCGGCTCGAATGGGGCCCGACTTCCACGCACTGCGCAGGACCGTCCGGTCGCTCGACCTCGTCACCGTGTGTGAGGAGGCTGGGTGCCCCAACATCTTCGAATGTTGGGCCGAGGGCACGGCGACCTTCATGATCAACGGGGACCGCTGTACCCGGGCTTGCGGCTTCTGCCTGGTCGACACCAGGCACCCCCTGCCCCTCGATCCCGGTGAGCCAGAACGGGTGGCGGCTGCCGTGGGCCGCCTCGGACTGGCCCACGCCGTGATCACCGCGGTGGCCCGCGACGATCTCCCCGACGGTGGTGCGGCCGCCTTCGTCGCCACGGTCGAGGCCGTGCGTCGGCGATCCCCGGGCACGGCGGTCGAGCTGCTCGTCCCCGACCTGAAGGGCGACGACAGCGCCTTGGGCGTCGTGCTCGGCGCACGTCCCGACGTGCTCAACCACAACCTCGAGACGGTGGCCCGCCTGCAGCGGGCCGTGCGGCCTTCGGCCGGTTACGCCCGGAGCCTGGCGGTGTTGGCCCGGGCCAAGGCGGCGGGACTGACCACCAAGTCGGGTCTCATCCTCGGCATGGGCGAAGAGGAGTCCGAGGTGCTCGGGGCATTGGCCGACTTGGCGGCCGTCGGTGTCGACATCGTCACCCTGGGCCAGTACCTGCGTCCCACGGCGTCCCATGCGCCGGTGGTCCGATGGTGGACGCCGGAGGAATTCGACAACCTGGCTGCGCAGGCCCGGGCTCTGGGATTTGCCCACGTCGAGGCGTCTCCGCTCACACGTTCGAGCTACCACGCCCGTACCGCGGCGACGGCGGCGGCGATGGTGCCCGCCCAAAACAACGAGCCGTGGCCGAGTGAAGACGCCCCGGTCCCTGGCCTCGATCGTCGCCCAGTGAGGGCGTCAGTGACAGTGACAGAGGTCCGATGACACAGCAGGTGGCGGCTGGTCCGGCCGGTGGGAAGGCACGTCGCGTCGTCCGCATCCGGGAGGTGCGGGAGCGGATGGGCCATCTCGACGTCGACGCCCTGCTCCTCTCCCACGGCGCCGACCTGCCCTGGCTGACGGGGTATCGGGCCATGCCGCTCGAGCGCCTGACCCTGCTCGTCCTGCCCCGCCAGGGCGACCC
Organism: Acidimicrobiales bacterium; assembly: GCA_030042575.1. GTDB lineage: Bacteria > Actinomycetota > Acidimicrobiia > Acidimicrobiales > UBA8190 > UBA8190. Next base: position 41 of record JASHZK010000135.1, on the reverse strand, counting down.
CGTGCTCCTGGTTCCGGCGCTCGAGGCCCCCCGCCTGCCCG
>JASHZK010000134.1 GCA_030042575.1 Acidimicrobiales bacterium | reverse complement strand
CTGCGCGACGCGCTCGATGCCAAAGCCGAGCAGTTCGACGAGCTGATCAAGATCGGCCGCACCCACCTCATGGACGCCGTGCCGCTCACCTTGGGACAGGAGATCTCGGGGTACGTGGCCCAGCTCGATGCCGACCTCGACCGCATCGACGCCTGCCTGCCGGGGCTGTACGAGCTGGCTCTGGGAGGCACGGCGGTGGGGACCGGGCTCAACACCCACCCCGAGTTCGGCGCCCGGGCATCGGCGCACATCGCCGAGCTCACCGGACTGCCTTTCGTGCCGGCGTCCAATTTCTTTGCCGCCCTGGCCGCCCACGACGCCTTGGTGCAAGCCAGCGCCAGCCTGAGGACCTTGGCCGTGTCGCTCATGAAGATCGCCGACGACATCCGATGGCTGGGATCGGGGCCGCGTGCGGGGCTGGGTGAGCTGCTGCTGCCACCCAACGAGCCGGGTTCCTCCATCATGCCGGGCAAGGTCAACCCCACCCAGTGCGAGGCCATGATCATGGTCTGCATCCAGGTCATGGGCAACGACGCCGCTGTGGCCGTCGCCGGAAGTCGGGGAAACCACGAGCTCAACGTGTGCAAGCCGGTGATCATTCGCAACGTGCTGCATTCGGCGCACCTGCTCACCGACGCCACCCGCACCTTCCGGGAATTCGCCGTCGAAGGTATGGAGGCCGACCGCCGGCGGATCGCCGGATACGTGGCCAACTCGCTCATGCTCGTCACCGCTCTCAACCCCATCATCGGCTACGACAAGGCGGCCGAAGTGGCCAAGAAAGCCAATGCCGAAGGGACCTCCCTGCGCCAGGCCTGTGTGGCGCTGGGCTATCTGACCGGTGAGGAGTTCGACCAGGCCGTGCGCCCCGAGGACATGTTGCATCCCCGATGAGCGGCGTTCTCGAACCGGCCGAGATCGACGCCGCTCTGGCGGCCGGTCTGGCCTGGCAGCAGGCGGCGGGGGAGTTGACGAAGGTCCACAAGGGGCGCGATTTCGCCGAAGCACTGGCTTACGTCAACGCCGTGGGCGCCCTGGCCGAGGACGTGAACCACCACCCCGACATCGACATCCGCTGGAACGTGGTCACCCTGCGGCTGTCCACCCATTCGGCCGGCGGCATCACCGGGGCCGATCTGGATCTGGCCGCCCGCATCGACGCCTTGGACCACGATGCCCACCGGCCGTGACCCCTTCGTCCCCTGGCAGTACCTGCCCGTCACCGAGATCGGTGCCCGGCCGCACGTGGTGGTCGACGGTGCGGCACGCCCCGGCACGGTCGGCACCCTTTCCCACTGGCCCGGCACGCCCACGCCCCGCCGGCTGTGGGCCGACACCTCGGCCGAGATCGTGTTACGGGCCCTGCGCCGTCCCCGGCTCCTGCCCGCCGACGTACGGCTGGCCACGGTGGACCACTACGACGCCGACGGGATGATCGCCCTGGGCCTCCTGGTCGTCGAGGGGCTGGCCGAGCGCCACGGGCCGCTCATGGCCACGGCGGCCCGAGCCGGTGACTTCGACGTGATCCACAGTCGCCCTGCTGCTCTGGTTGCCTTCGCCCTCGGTGCGCTGGGTCCCGGCGGTGCTGCTGCGAGCGACGACCAGGCCGTCACAGCCGATGGCGCCGTGGACGCCACCGCCCTGTCGGCGCGCCGCGCCCTGGAGGTGCTGCCGGCGCTGGCCGATCGGCCCGCCGCCTTCGAGGAGCTGTGGGGTCCCGAGGCCGCTGCCTATGACGCAGCCTGCGCACTGCTCCACGGGGGCGTCGTCGTCATCGAGGAAGATCGCGCCCGCGATCTGGCCGTGGCCCGCATCGAGGAAGACGCAGTGGGCGACACCGCTCGGGGCTGGGCCGGTTCGATCGTCCATCGGGCCGCCCTGCACAGTGCCACCACCTGTCTGCGGGTGGCACAGGTGGTGGGTCGGCGCTACCGACTGCACTATCGCTACGAATCCTGGGTGCGACTGGGCCGCCGCCGGCCGCGGCCCCGGGTCGACCTGACCCCCCTGGCTGCCGCCCTGACCGAGGCCGAAACCGACGGCGGACAGTGGCGATTCGACGGTGCCGGCGCCATCACCCCCCACCTGGGGCGTGTCGACGGAGGACCGAGCACCTTGTCCCCGGATCGTTGGCTGGCCGAGGTGCGTTCCGCCTTCGACACCCTGGACCGCCTGCCTCCGGCGTGGGACCCGTACGCGGCACCGGCGGCCGACGCACCGTCGATCGCCGGGTGAAGGGCTCGCTTCAGGCCGTCTGCGAAGGGCCGCTCGAGCTCGACAGCGGCAGGTCCCACAGGGGGAACCAGCGGGTGAGGTCGGTCTCCACCGGCAGGTCGGAGCCGAGAAAGCTCTTGATGCGCAATTCGAGCTCGCTGTCTCGTTGCTCTGCGCCGGTGGGGGCGAACGGATAGAAGGTGCCCCGCTTGGCCAGGTAGACGATGTACAGCGGCCTGCTCACGGCGTCGGACACGTCGGTGGTGTCGCCCGGGGTGAAGCCGAAGACCGAGCACAGGAGCTGGGTGCTCCAGCCGGCGTCCTCCAGAGAGGAGTGCACCACGTGGACGCGGGTCACCAGGTCGTCCATGCCGGAGGCGTCCACCAGGATCCAGCGGTAGCCGAACTTGTCCCCGACGTGGCGCACGGCCGGAGCCGGTGACCCGGAGTCCCCGGTGCGCAGCACCTGCTCCAGCTCCTTTTGGACCTCTTCGAAGGGCTGGCCGGCGGGAGGCTTGAAGCAGACACCGGCGTGGCCGCTCGTGACCAGCCCGGCGCAGGTCTGGAGGGTCACCGCCGCCGTGGGCAGGGCGAACAGGGCGTCGAGGTTGGCCCGGACCGGCTTGGTCCGGCCCAAGATGGTGTCGAACAGTCCCATCGGCTGCGGGCGATCGGTTGTCGGCCGGGCCGCTTCAGGCGGCGGGCCCGGCCATCTCGGCCTCGAGCTTGGCCAGCTGGTCCAGGCGCTTCTGCAGCGGAGGGTGGGTGGAGAACAGCGACGACAGGCTCGTTCCCTGAGCCAGCGCCGGTGTGAAGTAGAAGGCGTTGAAGTGCTCGGCCGACCGCAGGTCGCGGGTGGGGATGCGCGCCATCTCCCCGGTGACTTTGACGAGGGCCGAGGCCAGCAACGAGGGCCGGCCGATCAAGATGGCCCCGGAGCGGTCGGCGCACAGCTCCCGATAGCGCGACAGCGCCATGGTGAGCATGTAGCTGATGGCGTAGACGATGGCCGAGGCCACCAGCACCGCCATCTCCAGGAGCACGATCTGCCCCGCGCCCTGGTTGCCCCGCCCGCCGCGCCCGCCGCCGAAGCCACCGAAGAGCCCGGCGAACATCATCACGCGCATGAGCAGGCCGGCCAACATGCCCAGAAAGCTGGCGATGGTCATGACGGCCACGTCCCGGTGGGCCACGTGGGACAGCTCGTGGGCCAGCACCGCCTCGAGCTCGGGCTCGTCCAGGCGGCGCATGATGCCCCGGGTGGCGCAGACCACGGCGTTCTTGGGGCTGCGACCCGTGGCGAAAGCGTTGGGCATGTCCATCTCCGACACGGCCACCCTGGGCTTCTTCATGTCGGCCAGGGCGCACAGGCGGTCCACCACGGCGTGCAGCTGCGGCTCCTGCTCGGGCGTGACGAGGTGCCCCTTCATGCCGAACAGGGCGATCTTGTCGGAGAACCAGTACTGGCAGAACAGCAGCCCGCCGGCGATGACCACGATGAGGATCAGGCTCTTCAGGAGAGCGAACAGGACGCCGATGAAGGCGACGTAGAGGATGACCATGAGCAGCCCGGTCAGGAACATGCGGGCGTTCAGGCCACGGTCGGGCGGGATTCGGCGTGTGGTCGCCATCAGGAGCTCACCTCTGGCTGGTCGAGTCGTGGGTTGATGGGGTTGTCTGGGCGGCCTGGGTGTCGGCCCCGGAGCCGGGGTCACCGACCGTTTCGGCGTCGGTCACCGCTTCGGCGTCGGTCGCCGCTTCGGCGTCAGGGGACGGTTCGGAGGCACCGAGCTCGGCGGCCGCCCCGGTTCCCAGCTCGGCCTTGAGCTGGGCCAGCTCCCGGTCCACCTGCGAGGTGCTCGCCATCTTGTCCAGCTGGGCCTGGATGTCGTCGGAGTTGCTCGTCAAGTCGGTGAGCGCTCCCGACTCGAGCAGCTCGTCGATGGCTCCGGCGCGCGCCTGCATGTCGGCCACCTTGTCCTGGGCCCGTTGCAAGGCCATGCCGGCGTCGCTCATGGAGGAGTTGATGCCGGCGGCCGCCTCTCCGATCTTGGACTGGGCCTCGGCGGCGGTGTAGCTGGCCTTCATCGTCTCCTTGCGGGTACGGAAGGCCTCCACCTGGCCCTGGATGCGCTGGGCCGTTTCGGTGAGCTTCTCCTGTTGGGCGGCGATCTGGGAGTGCTGGGTCTCGAGCTCGCTGAGCTCGCCGGCAATGGCGGACCGGCGCGACAGCGCCTCACGGGCCAGGTCCTCGTTGCCCTGTCCCAGGGCTTGACGGGCCTGGTCCTGGAGTTTGGCCCCCTGCGCCTGGAGCTGGGCGGCCTGCATCTCGATGCGTTTGCGGGCAGTGGCCACCTCGGCCACGCTGCGGCGCAGCTTCTGGAGGTTCTCGAGCTGTTTCTCGTAGGAGAGGTCGAGGGTATCGCGCGGGTCTTCGGCTCGGTCGAGCAGCTTGTTGACCTTGGCCCGGATGATGTCCCTGAGACGCTGGAACGCGCCCATGGCGTACGGCCCCCTTATTGGTGTGCCATTGGCCCTGTCCAGGCGCGGCGGGCCACACAGAAGCATACGGGAGCGGGCCGCCCACCGGTACGCTGCCGCGGATGAGCGAGCAGCTGTGCCTGCTTACCGTGCACGCCCATCCCGACGACGAGGCCTCCAAGGGGGCGGCCACGGTCGCCCGCTACCACGACCAGGGCGTACGGACGGTCCTGGTCTGCTGCACCGGTGGTGAGCAGGGCGACATCTTGAACCCCGCCATGGACACCCCCGAGGTCCGGGCCGATCTGTCCGCCGTGCGGCGCCGTGAGCTGGCGGCTTCGGCCCAGGCCATCGGCTACGACGAGGTCGTGATGCTCGGGTACAGAGACTCGGGCATGGCCGGCACCCCGGCCAA
>JASHZK010000133.1 GCA_030042575.1 Acidimicrobiales bacterium | reverse complement strand
GGCATGCGCGAACGGGTGGCCTTGCTCGAAGGGACCTTCGAAGCTGGACCGGACCCTGCCGGCGGATTCGCCGTCCGGGCCCGTTTCCCGCTCGGAGAGGGCGCACCGCTGTGAGCGGCGTTTTTGAGCGGATCGGCGGCATCGACGACCGGATCGTCGACTGGCTGCTCGCCGGCGCCGCCCTGGCGGCTGTGGAGCTGACTATTTGGTCCAGTTCCGGCGTGACACCGTCGGAGCGCCTAGTGACTGCCATTTCCGCAGTGCTGTACGCGGCGCCGATCACGGTGCGACGAATCTGGCCGGCCGGGGCCCTGGTGGGGTGCACGTTGGTCGTCATGGTCTCGACGTGGTTCGGCGGCCAGTTGCTCTCAGACGACAACGCTTACGTGATCCCTGTGCTGGTCCTCGCCTATTCAGTGGGCAAGGAGCTGACATCTCCGCGGCGCGAGGGTGCAATCGCTCTAGCCATGCTGTGCCTATTTGTGTGGGGCGTCCCCCCGATCATTCAGGGTTCGAGTACTGACGTCGGCCAGGTGGCGTGGGCGGTGTTCTACGTGATACTGCTCCTGGTGCCCACCTTCCTGATTGGACGTTTCGTACAGCGTCATGGTCGCCAAATGGCCAAGATCCACGCGCTGGCGGCGGGGCCGTCGGAGCCGGACGCCGTCAGCGATGCGGCGATCCTGGCCGAGCGGCTCCGTATCGGTGGGGAGCTCGAGGACGTCATCGCTCACTCCATCAGCGCCATGGTCATCCAGACCGGCAGCGCCCGGCTCCTGCTGCGAACCGACCCTGAGCGGTCCCGCCAGTCGATGCTGCGTGTGGAAGAGACGGGCCGCCAGACACTGTACGACCTCCGGCGGCTCTTGGGCATGCTACGCAGGGACGAAGACGGTCGAGCCTTGCGACCACAACCGGGTTTGAGCCAGCTGGGCGAGCTCGTCGATTCGACACGCGCCCTCGGAACGAGCTGCCAGTTGGACGTGGTCGGTCGGCCCACCAACGTGACGCCGGGCGTGGACCTCGTGGCCTACCGGGTGGTGGAGGCAGCCTTGAAAGCGGCATCCGACCAGCACGCCAGCCAGAGCGAGGTCAGCGTCCGGTTCGAACCTCGTGAGGTGACGCTAGAGGTTCGTAGCGCCGGCACCATCTATGACGTGGGCGGGACGATGGCATCGTTGGCCCACCGGGTGGCGCTCTACGACGGAACCCTGAGGACCCTGGCGCACGAGGGAGGCTCGGGGATCCAGGCCCGCCTTCCCCTGGCCATGGTGACGCAATGACCGTGGGGGTCCTGATTGCCGACGACCAGGAACTCGTCCGGGCCGGTCTGCGCATGATCCTCGAGACCGACCCGCAGATCAGTGTTGTCGGGGAGGCGGGTGACGGTGCCCAGGCTGTCGAGACAAGTCGACGGTTCCGACCGGACGTCGTGCTGATGGACATTCGGATGCCGGTCCTCGATGGGCTCCAGGCGACGCGTCGGATCCTGGCTGGCCCGGCACCGCCTCGTGTCGTGGTGCTGACCACGTTCGACCTGGACGAATACGTGTTCGATGCCCTGGCCGGTGGTGCCAGCGGGTTCCTCCTCAAGGACGCGGCACCGGAAGTCCTGCTTGGTGCCATTCACACCATTGCCAAGGGCGATGCGCTCCTGGCGCCGACCGTGACTCGACGACTGGTCGAGGCCTACGTACGCGACCACCCTCCACCGCCGCGGGTCGCTCCCGAGTTGGAGGCGCTGACCACTCGGGAGCGGGAGATCCTGGTCTTCCTAGCCCGCGGTCTTTCCAACGCCGAAATCGCCCAACAGCTCGTGGTGTCACCACTCACCGTCAAGACCCATGTCGCGCGCGTGCTCGACAAGCTCGACCTACGTGACCGCGTCCAGGCCGTGGTGTACGCCTACGAGCATGGTGTCGTTCGGCCAGGCACCGAGGAACCTCGATCTGGGTGAAAGGAAAGCCGCCAGTCTCGTCGTCCCACTTGAGGCCCTGGTAGCGCCGACATCTCCGGCGAGACTGTGTTCGATCGCGCGACCTGCACACCTACTCGGTGGTTACCTACCCGACGGCCGTGCCTGCTCCGCCTGCCGGCGCCCCCGACCCCGAAACTTGCGAACCGGGGGGCGTTCGGAATTACCAGGCCAAAGGCGTATCGGGCGCCGCTCACACCGTTTGAGACCGTGGGCTCCGGGCGCCCTGGTTGGCCCGAGACGGCAAGCTCTGGCCCCGGTAGAAGTCCGACCACGCGGCTCATGTCTACGCTGCGGAGGGAGGCGTCATGGATTTGGGACTGAGTGGTTCGGCCACCGCCGTGGCGGGCGGTACGAAGGGCATCGGGCGGGCAGTTGCCGAGACTCTGGCTGCTGAAGGTGCCCGGGTGGCAGTGCTAGCCCGAGGCCGGGCTGGCCTGGATGACGCCGTGCGGCGTCTGTTGGCCTTGGGAGCTGCAGACGTGCTGGCGCTGGCAACCGACGTCACCGACCTTGGCCAAGTACAGAGAGCATTCGAGGACTTGGGCCAGCGCTGGGGCGAGCTGAATGTACTGGTCAATACCGTTGGACCGGGACCCGGGCGCTTTGAACAACTCTCGGACGAGGACTGGATTCGGGCCTTCGAACTCGGGACGATGGGAGCGGTGCGAAACGTGCGGGCCGCCCTCCCCCTTTTGCGTGCCGCGTCCTGGGCTCGGATCGTGAACGTGTCGGCCCATTCCATTCAGCGCCAGAGCCCGATCCTGCCCGCCTACACCGCCTCCAAGGCCGCCTTGGCCAGTGTTTCGAAGAATCTGGCCCGCTCTCTCGCCGGCGAAGGAATCCTGGTGAACACCGTCAGTCCTGGCACCATCGTCACAGCCAGCTTCACTGAGTCCCTAGCCGACGTCTTCGCCGCCCGCGGTCTCGATGCCTCTGATCCCTACGACGTGATGACCTGGATCGAAGAGGTGTTCCACCATCCTGCTGATCTCGGCCGTGCCGGTATGCCGGAGGAGGTCGCGGCCGTGGTCTGCTTCCTGGCCTCCAGGCGCAACGGGTACACGACAGGAGCGAATGTCAACGTCGACGGCGGCTCGGATTTCGTCTGATCCCATCGACCGTTCGAAGCGGTGACGAATCGGGCCCTGTAGATAGGTTGGCCCGGTACCCGCCTCAGCTTCCGAAGTCGATGGGGAAGGTGACCGGGCGCGGGAACGTGCAAAGGGGCTCGAACTCGATGAGCTCGGCGCGGATCTGAGCGTCCGTCGGCACGAAGTCGCAGACGGCATCCACGATCGCCCCCAATTCAGCCTTGGCCAAGTGCATGCCGAGACAGTGGTGAGCACCGAATCCGAACGTGAGGAGGTTCGACTGGTCTCGCTTCAGGTCGAAGCGATTTGGATCCTCGAAGAACTTGGGGTCGCGGTTCACGCCGCCGAAACTCAACATGAGCATCTGACCCTGGCGAATCTCCTTACCACCGATCTCGAAGTCACGCAGGGCGTATCGGGGCAACGCTCCAGGGCCACCCAGTCCGTAACGGATGATCTCGAGGACGGCGTGAGGCACCAGAGACCGGTCGGCCTTGACGGCCGCGAAGATCTCTCGATGTTCCAACAGGGTCATGATGGCAGTCATCCCGCCCAGTGCCGTGGTCTCGCTTCCGGCCACGATGAGTCCTGCCACCATCATCAGGATCTCGTCGCTCGTCATCTGGTCGCCCATGTCGTGGGCGGTGGCCAGATCTGTGATGAGATCCTCCCGCGGCGCCGCCCGACGCTC
>JASHZK010000132.1 GCA_030042575.1 Acidimicrobiales bacterium | reverse complement strand
TCCAAGCGATCATCAGGTGACCCACGTTCTCCTCGAGGAAGGTCACCTTTGGGGCAAGAAGGAGGTTTCCGTCCCGATCACCTCGGTGACAGGGGTCGATGACGATGGAGTTCGGCTCGGCCTGACCAAGGCGGAAGTAGCCGATCTGCCTCCGGTCGAGGTTGAACCACATGGCGAACTGAGCGCTTAGACGTGGCTGTACGGGGCCAGTAGGCCTTCAGCCGTTCGCTCTCCTCAAGAAGACGATGGGCGGCTCATGTTCAGCAGTGCTGACTGGCCCGGCACTGAGCGCAGGGTTTATCCTCTTGCCGTTCAGGACCGGCGTTGTACCGGCTCAGGCGCCTGGTTGCTGGAAGGGCGCTGTCTGCAGAGTGCATGGTCGGGCCGAGGGAGTAAAAGCGCTCCGCAGGGAACGGACAGACGAGGACTTTCACAGATGAAGAAGTTGCTCACCACCAAGCGGTCAATTGCTGGAGTTGCCGTTCTTGCCCTCCTATTCGCTGCAGGATGTAGTAGCAGTAAGTCCCCCTCGTCCACCAAAGCCGTCAGCGGCTCGCGGTCGACGGTTTTCGCCGGCTACGTGGCGCCGGCTACCGACCTCACCGTGACATCGACCTTCGTGGTGCCCACCCTGAAGTGTCGTTCGACGAAGCGCCTCACCCTGGCTCTGGTCTACATCCCCGACACCTCGAGCGCCGGGAGGAATTACATCGGGGCAGGCGTCCTGCTCGGATGTAACACCTCTTCCCTGCAAACTGGTCCAGAGTACACGGCGATTGCTTTTGGGGATGGCACGCCAGGCGACGTAGCGAGCAGCAACACGATGACGGTGGCCCCGGGCGACAAGCTGGTGGCGACGGCCAGTGCCGGATCCCCGGGAACCTCTTCGGTCGATGATGTCACGACGGCAAAGACGGTCAGCTTCAGCACCGGCACCGTCGGCGGGGGTCCGGCCAGCATCGGTCAGTGCCGAGACTACAGCCCTGTGTCGGCCATGGGCCCCTGCCCGCCCTCGACCGCGGCTCTGGGCCTCGGCGGGCCCGTGAACCTCCGCCGCACGAGGTTCACCGCTACAGATGTGGACAACAAGCCACTGGCGAAGTTTTCTCCGACTAGGTACGTGATGACCACTGTGACCGTGACGGCCATCAAGGCGAATGGCAGGGCCTTCACCGAGAAGCACTGATTTCGACGCACGGTGCCGGTAGCGCTCGGGCCGGTATCTCTCGGGTCACCGGGGCCACCTCTATGCGCGTTGGACAGCCGTTGACACCATGGAAGAAAGTGCGATAGCCATTTTCAACGGGCGAGGGCCGTGTGACGGGGAGAGGTCATGACCCGATGGGCGCTTAGGAGAGTGAGTCTCGTCTTACTCCTTCTCGGACCCGCGATCCTCGCGTCTCAGAGCGCGTCTGCTGCTCGGGTCACCGAAAGCCAGCCTCTTGCGGTCGGTTACGTGAGTTGTGCGATCTCCGCTGGCACACTGAAGTTCAGTCCCGAATCGTCAAGCCCCGGCACCTATAGGGTGGCCTTGAAGGCGACGTTTCCCCTCCACCCCTGTAAAGGCTCTGGCTCCGTGAACGGAGAGCAGTTCGATATTTCCCAGTTGAGTCTCGCGCACATGAGCCTCGAAGGCACGGGCGCCGCTACCGCTTCGTCCACTGGCGGAGACCTCTGCGACCTGAGCAGCATGTCGGTGACCATCGATTGGCATTCGAAGTATGGCATCGCTCCCACGGCTCTGGCCTACGATGGCGGAGCTTGGTCTCGGTCCAGCTGGCGCCTGCCGGCCGAGGGCGGGAGCCTGACCTCCGACACGGGATCTTTCAGTGGAGCATCGGACTCAGCCGTCGTCACCCCGAAAGTCGAATACCAGACCGACCCCTGTGCGGGGACACAATCCATCACCATGCCCTTGACCGGCGGCTCAGTGAAACTGAAGGCGACGGCGATCACTCGGGCCTCTGGTTTTCCGGTTGACGAGGCCAGTGAAGAAGGATTCAGTTCACCAGCGACGTTCACCATTGACCCCCAACACGTAGGGGACCTGCTCATTGTGATCGTAGAAGATGTCTTCCTCACCTCTGTGTCGGGCGGCGGTGGTGGAACCTGGCAGCGGGTCATCGACACACCAACCGGTGGAGCTCAATACGTGGACATGTGGTGGGCTGTGGCCACGTCGACGGGAGAACACACACTCACGATCACCTTCAGCGCGACCACGACCCCCAATGGTCCGGTAATCCCTGATCAGTTCATTATCGACTCGCTGACAGTCGGACCTGGATATACGTGGGGGGTCGTCACCACGGGCGCCGCCCATTCTCTCGCCGACACCACCGATGTACCGCTTCCCTCGCTGACCAGCGGGCCCAAGCGGTTCCAAGCTTGGATTGGATATGCGTGGGTCGGCTTGAACAGCACGGCAAAGGGCACTCCGTCGACCTTCACGTTCGACGAGACGACGTCCGGGTCCTGCTACTTTTGGAACCTATCTCTGGCCCCCTCGAAGACGTACTCGCCTACCACCAAGCAGACGGGCGACGCGACTTCGCAGGCGCTAAGTGCCATCTTTGTTGCCACCAAGAGCGCTTGACATCGATAGACCTCTGATTGCGCCCTGTCGACAGACCTGACTCGGATATATCTTCGCGTGGTCTGACCCTCCAGGGCCTAGGCCGCTCTTGGGAGAGTGCCACCCAACCTGCCCACTGTAGGTTGCAGCCCGACGACGAGGTCTTTGCCGTTCCGGGTGACTCGCCAGGCGACGTGGTGGCCTCAGCGAGTCGCTCGTTCTTGTTGCAGCTCGATGGTGTTCCCGGCCGGATCGTTGATCCAGATCTGAACGGTGTCTTCTCCTTGCAGAGCGCGCTCGTAAGGGATCTTCCGATTTTCGAGCTCGGCGATTGCCTCATCGAGGTCTACCACGGCGATACAGAAGTGATTCGCCGTCGAGTCGATCGCTGTCCCCCGGGGTGGAGCACCGACAACGTGCAGTTCTTGGTCTGAGACGTCGAACCAGTGGCCCGGGACGCCTGGAATCTCAGGGCGCTCCTTTGAGTTCATCCCGAACAGGCCAACGTAGAACGAGACCATCTCGGCCAAGGGAGTGTCGTTGCAGTTCACCGACACGTGGTGAAATCTGGTTACTTTCATTGTCGCCTCCCTGATGGCACTCACCGGAATGCAGCCGTTGCTCCCGGGCGATCGGGTCGTCGTTGCCGAGACTCTACGTGGCGCAGCCTTCTTTGTCAGATGGGGGAACCGGCTCTCCTCCCGCTGGCCAACGTTCCACCAGGCTGGCCGGGACAGAGATAGTGGCACTGTTCGCAATGGCTGGCCTGTTGGCGCTCGGGCAAGGATGCGCGTGAGGCTTATGTCGGTCGGTCGTCCAATGGGCGTTTGAAAAAGAAAGTATAGAAGCGAGGCTGTCCCTCGGTAACGGCGACCAACTCCCAGCCCGCTTCCCCTTTTTCGGTCAGCATCCCTCTCATCGCCAGGTCCACTCTCTCGTGTCGTCGAGACGCAGGGGGGTCAGACCAGAAAAAGATGTCGTACTCCCACATGCCAGGCTCGCTGGGCTCCCCGTCAGCCACGACTTAGGGCCTGTGAAGACGGTTGGCGGGACCGGGCGTGCCGTTGGGTCCTTGTCGTTGGTGGTCTTCGTTCGGCGACCGGGAGCAGCGGTCTCGAGGCCTGCAGCCATCGACGATGCTCCCAGCCTCCATCACCAGCCCGCTCCCGGCGTCCACTCGACCTACGCAATGGTGTGTGCAGGTGGTTACCTGCCCCGCCTACGCCGTTCTCTTCGGAGCCGGAGTACTGCCAGGAGTTTGCGCAAGATGAAGCCCATGGAGTGAGAGCGTAGGCGGCCCCTCCGTCAAAAGGCGTTCAGCTCGAGAGCTCTTCGAGCGGCTCACACCTGGTCCGTTGATCGGCTCTGGGTGGGCGCCCCGGTTACCCAAGGGCAGGAACCGGGAGCTGGTCAGTATTGCCCGCTTGCCGACAAGGACGGTGGCTGCCCCAGGCCGCGACACGGGCATCTCCTCGGATTCGATCAGCTTGACTTTCGGGACGGTCGACAACGCCCACGACGCGAAGCAAGGCCGAAGCCGGCCCTTGGTTCGCCATCGCCGTGGGTGGTTGATGGCGATGCCCCGTCCCCCCCGAGGCGTGAAAACCCTCACGTGGACTGCCCGACAGGGTTCAGGTCCCTGTTGCTGG
>JASHZK010000131.1 GCA_030042575.1 Acidimicrobiales bacterium | reverse complement strand
ATAGGTCGAGACGATCGTCGAAGGTGACGAATGGCGGTGTCAGGTGGATCTCACCCCACTGCACCGACTCGAAGAGGCCCTCGGGAGGGAGGAACCCGCCCCTCAGCATCTCCTCCCGGCACCGGCGATGCCCGATGACCGCGGCACCGGGAAGCAGGCAGTTGCCGTTGGTGTGGTCACCGTGGTGATGGGTGTTGACCAGCAGGGTGGGAGACCGGTCCGCGTGCTGGGAGAGCACCCGGAGATAGTCCCGGGTCCGCTTCTCCGTGGCACAGGTGTCGATCGACAGGACCCCGGAGCGGCCCACCACGAAGCCGGTGTTGTTGATCCACCAGCTCCCGTCGGGCTGCACGTAGGCGAAGACACGGTCGGCCACCTCCTCGACCCGCGGGGGCGGGAGGATTCGGTCGTCGACAGCGGCCAGGGGACCGTGGCTCACCAGGCCGTTGTACCACCGGGTGGCCGCGCTCGCCGGTGCCGGCCCCGGTGGCGCCCGGGGTGCTGGCGCCACGACCAGTGGTCGGTGACCCCCCGTTCAGTCGCCGCCCAGCTGCCTGACCCGTTCGGCCACGGCCTCGAGCAGTGCTCCCAGGTAGTCGGCAGCCCGGCCGCACGGCTCTTGGCCGTAATGGTGCCAGCGGCGCTGTTCGTAGAACAGGCACGCCCGCAATTCGTCGAGGGAGCCCGGCAGCGAGCGGTGGCGGGTCCATCCCTGGACGCTTCGTCCGGCCAGTTCCGCCAGTCCGCTCCAGTAGCCGTACCCGTCGTAGGAAAGGGCGAACTCCTCTACGGCCTCCCAAGGCGCACCTCGGCCGGGAATGGGGGCGGACCGAAGGGCCTCGTTGGAGATGGCGTTGGCCGCGAGCACGCCGGCCGGGACCCCGTGGGGATCGGCGAAGCGCAGCGCAGGCTCGGGCCGGCACCGCTTGGTCCCCGCCATGGGGACCACGGGGGCGAGCTCGTGGGAAGAGCCGTCGCGCCGGTGGCTGCGACCTTCGGACCGGGTCTTGCGCAGTGGTCCCATGGCTGCCACCGAAGAGGTATCGGCCTCGTCCCTCGGTCGATTGAGCAGCCACGGGCTGGCTAGGGTCCGGGCCCTGTGTCCGGCCAGCTGATCGTCTCCAGCTTCAACATCCACGGTGGTGTGGACGGGTGGGGAAGGCCCTTCGACGTGGTCGGTGCCTGTCGGCGCCTGGAGGCCGACGTGCTCATGCTCGCCGAGGTCTGGACCCCCGAGCACGGCAGCGCCATGGTCGACCGGTTGGCGGCGGAGCTGGGTTACCGGGTCACCCATGTGCCCATGGCGCCGGCGCGGATATTCCCGGTTCCCTCGGCTGCCGGCCAGCGATGGGGCCCCGTGCTGCGGACCCGGTCGGGGGTGGGGATGCGGGTGGTCCCCAGGCGACGGCGAACAGGGGCGCCCACGGGGTCCTCGGAGCTCCCCGGAGCACTGGGCACGGTGGGCATCGCCCTTCTGGTTCGCTCCGGCTCGGGCGCAGCCGAGGTGATCGACCTCGGTCGGATGGGGGGGGATTCCGTGCCGCGCTTCGCCGTGCAGGTACCGGTTCCCGTCGACGGTGGATCGCTGGTGGTGACCGGTACCCACATGTCCCATCTGCGCAACGGATCGCCGCGGCAGCTGCGCCTTCTGGCCAGGAGCCTTCCCTCGCCCGACACGCCTGGCGTGCTGATGGGGGACATGAACCTCTGGGGCCCTCCGCTCACCGCCCTGTTCCCCGGGTGGTCCCGAGCGGTCCGGGGCCGGACCTGGCCGGCTTGGCGGCCGCTGTTCCAGATCGATCACGTCTTGGTGACCGCCGCGGTACGGGTGCTCGAGTCCGAGGTGGTGGTCGTGGAGGGTTCGGACCACCTGCCCGTCCGGGCCACCCTGTCCATCGCCTGATCGGGCTCGGCAATCGATTCGGGCTCGGGCCCGGCTGGGAATGAGGTCCCTCGTCGCAGCTGCCAGACTCTCCCTGTGACCGAGGCCATCGAGGCCGTCGAGCTGGAGAAGACCTTCGGCGCCACGGTGCGCGCCCTCGACAAGGTCAGTTTCTCGGTGACCGCCGGGACCGTGTTCGGCCTGCTCGGGCCGAACGGGGCCGGCAAGACGACGGCCGTACGCATCCTCACCACCATCCTCGTCCCCGACGGTGGCTCGGCCCGGGTGCTCGGTCACGACGTCGTGCATCAAGCCGCCCAGGTCAGGGCCAGCATCGGGCTCGCCGGTCAGTACGCCACGGTGGACGAGAACCTGACCGGACGGGAGAACCTGCACATGGTGAGCCGGCTCAACCACATGAGCCGGGCGTCATCGGCGGCCCGGGCCACGGAATTGCTCGAATTGTTCCACCTGTCCGACGCCGGTGACCGCCCGCTCAAGACCTACTCCGGTGGCATGCGCCGCCGCTTGGACGTCGCCGCCGCCCTGGTGGCGCGACCGGCGGTGCTGTTCCTGGACGAGCCCACGAGCGGGCTCGACCCCCAGAGCCGGATCGACCTGTGGGAGATGGTCGAGGAGTTGGTGGCGGTGGGCACCACCGTCCTGCTCACCACGCAGTACCTGGAGGAGGCCGACCGTTTGGCCCAGCGGATCGCCGTCGTCGACGTCGGCCACATCATCGCCGAAGGCTCTCCGGCCGAGCTCAAAGCGGCCATGGGTGCCACGGTGCTCGACGTCGGCATGGCCGATTCGGCGGCAGCCGCCGGGGTGGCCGCCCTCCTTGCCGGGATGGGAGCCAAGGCCCCCGCCGTGGTGGGCAACAACGTCGAGCTGCCGGTGGACGACGGAGCCCGGGCGGCCATGGAGGCGCTGCGTCTCTTGGACCAGCACGGCGTCGTCCCCAGCCATTTCTCCCTGCGGGAGCCCAGTCTCGACGACGTGTTCCTCGCCCTCACCGGTCGTACCACCGAGTCCGACGGGGACCTCGCTGCCGGGACCGCCCCAGAGGCCCAAGGCGGCCGAGGGGGCCGGCGACGTCGCCGGGGAACACCCTCTCAGGCCACCACCGGGGAGAGAACGTGACCGCCGACTCAGCCGTCCTCGCTCCCGAGCTGCGGGCGGCACCGGCGTCCGAGGACAGCAGCCTGGCCTGGCTGGTGTCGGACGTCTTGACCATCACCAAGCGAAACTTGATCGCCTTCACCCGCGTTCCCGAGTTCCTCTTCTTCAACAGCGTGCAGCCGATCATGTTCGTGTTGCTCTTCCGTTACGTGTTCGGTGGGGCTATCGCCATCTCCGGTCCGCTGGGCATGTACCTGAAGCACCATTACGTCAATTACCTGATGCCCGGGATCTTCGTGCAGACCGTGGGCTTCGGAGCGGTCAGCACGTCGATCGGCTTGGCCGAGGACCTGCAGAAGGGCCTCATCGAGCGATTCCGGGCGCTTCCCATGGCGCGATCTGCCGTCCTGGCCGGGCGCACCATGGCCGACTTCGTCAGGAACATCTTCGTCTTCGTCCTGATGGTGGCAGTGGGTTACGCCGTCGGGTTCCGGGTGCAGACCAACGTCGGCGGCTTCCTGGCCGGCGCGGCCCTGGTGCTCGCCTTCGCCTTCACCCTGTCATGGGGCTTCGCCGCCATCGGGCTGTCCGCCCCCAACAGCGAGACGGCACAGGTCATGTCGTTCCCCATCTTGTTCCCGCTGATCTTCGCCTCACCGGCGTTCGTGCCCGTGCAGGACATGCCCGGCTGGCTGCAGGCCTTCGCCACCCGCCAGCCCTTCGGCCCCGTCGTCGAGGCCACCCGGGCGCTGATGTTCGGCGGACCCACCGCCACCTATGTGGAACAGGCGGTGGCCTGGTGCGGGGGCCTCCTGGTGGTGCTGGTGCCGTTGGCCGTGTGGAGATACCGCCGCGCCGGCCGAAGTGGCTAGCCGGTGGTCAGCGTCTCGATGCGCTCGAGGGTCTTCTCCATGGAACGCTTGGTCTGGCCGCCGGCGATCAGCTTCAGGACGACTCGCTGCTTCTCGGCGGTGAGATCCCAACTTTCACGGACACGGGTCCCCCCTTCGACCGGCTCGAGCTCGTAGCGCCAGACACGGCCACCACCGATCTTGGCCAACAGGCCAGGGGGCGGTGCCGTCGTCCAAGCGATGCGACGATTCTCCTCGTACTCCACCACGGTGTTGACCATGGAGTAGGGGACGCCCATCTTCAT
>JASHZK010000130.1 GCA_030042575.1 Acidimicrobiales bacterium | reverse complement strand
TCGTCTCCTGTGGGACCATGGGCCTCGGTCCTCGCGACGGGGGTCTCAGCTGGTCGGGGCCGCCCCGGCCCGCCTCGTCCGCGGAGGGCTGGTGAGGGCTCCCGCCCGACGACCCATCCCTGACGCCGTCGGGCGCAATGGGAGTGTAATGAATTCCTCCCCGCCGGCAGTGGTCACCCGACCGGGGCTGCATGTGTGGGCCGGGAGGGATTCGAACCCCCGTAGGCTGTGCCGGCTGATTTACAGTCAGCTCCCTTTGGCCACTCGGGCACCGACCCGCCGGAGAAGATACCGTCCACAGCATGGCTACCTTCGACGTCGTCTCCGAGGTCGACATGCAGGAGGTCCGCAACGCCGTGGACCAGGCCAACCGCGAGGCGGCCACCCGTTTCGACTTCAAGGGCACCGATTCGGCCGTCGAGCTCTCCACCGGCGAGATGGTGCTGGCCTCGTCCACCGAGGACCGGCTTCGGGCCCTGCACCAACTGCTCGAGGAGAAGCTGGTGCGCCGGCAGGTGTCGCTCAAGGCCCTGGAGGACGGCAAGGTCGAAGAGGCGGCCCGGGGCACGGTCCGCCAGCACGTCAAGATCCGGGCCGGCATCTCGGCCGACCACGCCAAGCGGCTCAACAAGGCCATCAAGGATCTGAACTTGAAGGGCGTCTCCTCCCAGTCCCAGGGCGATCAGCTCCGGGTGTCGGGCAAAAAGCGCGACGACCTCCAGTCGGTGATCAAGGCCCTGAAGGAGCAGGACTTCGGCATCCCCTTGCAGTTCACCAACTTCCGCGACTGAACGGCGCTCCGGCGCCGGCCGCCCTCAGCCGCCTCAGGCGCTGGTGGCCTCCATGAGGTCGGGCTTGACCTCGGCCACGGGGTGCACGTGGAAGAGCCGGTTGATGATGAGGAACTTCACGATCCACAGGATCCCGAAGGCGACGACGTTGGCGCCGTAGAGGATGACCGTGCGGCCCAGGCGGTGCAGGTGCAGCACCGACACGCCGATGTGGTGGGCGGCCACGCCGGCGAAGAAGGCGAAGACGATGCTGGCCGCCGACATGGCCCAGAACGGCACCACTTCCCGCCACACGTGGGAGCGTCCGGACTTGCCCCAGGCCCAATTGCGGTTCAGGTAGTAGGAGGGGAGGATTCCGGTGACGTTGGCGATGATGTTGTCGGGAGCCTCGCTCCACAGGCGAAACACGTAGAAGACGATCCCCAGCACGAAGAAGGTCAGAGCGGTGGAGATCACCGAGACCATCGTGTAACGGAAGAGCCGCTTGCCGTGAGGGGTCCGGTAGAAGCGCCAGAAACGATCCACTGTCCCCCCGAACATCGCCACAGTCTACCCAGAAGCGCCTGAGGAGCGCCTGGGTGAATTTCAGGTCTTCAGGGAATTGGCCCGGGCCACGGATCCCAGCCAGGCGGCGCTGGGCTTGGGGGTGCGGGTGAAGGTCTCCCGGTCCACCGCTACCAAGCCGAAGGTCGGCCGGTAGCCGAGGATCCACTCAAAATTGTCGAGAAGGCTCCAGTAGACGTAGCCCCTCACGTCGATCCCGTCGTCGAGGCAGCGCCGCACCCCGGCCAGGGCCTCGGTGACGTACCGGCGGCGTCGGGCGTCGTCGTCGGTGCCGATGCCGCTCTCGGTGATCAGCACCGGCAGCCCGGTCACTGCCGCCGCCCGGCGCACGGTGACCTCGAGGGACTCGGGCCAGTACTCGTAGCCCATCTGGGTGACGGGCACGCCCGGCTCGGGCCCGAGCATCCCCGAAGCGTCCACCCGCACCCGGCTGTATGTCTGCACCCCGATGAAGTCGTCGCCCGCGGTGGAGTGGAGGAACACGTCCTCGTTCTCGCCCCGCAGCTCGGCCAGGCGGTCCTCGCCCCCCGCCAAGGCCTGGTAGTCGTTCATGGACAAGGTGAGGCCCACCGGGAACGCCCCGGGCCCGCTCCGAAGGGCCTCGGTGCCCAGGCGATGGGCCCGGCACAAGGCGCCGTTCACCTCCCTCCGGCGGTCCCAGTCCCTCAGGCCGGGCGGGAAGATGCCGTATCCGTAGCCCATCATGGCCACGATGTTGGGCTCGTTGAGCGTGCACGCCCAGCCCACGAGATCGCCGAGATGGGCCACCGCCCGCTGGCAGAAGCGGGCGAAACGCTCGGGGGCGTCGGCCGCTTCCCACCCACCGCGCCCGGCCAGCCAGCGCGGCGTGGTGAAGTGGTGGAAGGTGACGACGGGCACGAGGTTGCGCTCCCGGCAGCCGCCGCAGATCGCCCGGTAGTGGTCCAGCGACGCGAGCGACCACTCGTCCTGAGCGGGTTCGATGCGGCTCCACTCCAGGGAGAACCGGTAGACCCCGAAACCGAGGCCCGCCACCAGGTCGAGGTCCTCGGGCCAACGATGGAACGAGTCGCAGGCGTCGCCGCTCGACTCCAGGCAGGGGCTCCGGGGATCGTGCTCGAAGGCCCACCAGTCGTTGTTGACGTTGCCACCCTCGATCTGGTGGGCGGCGGTAGCCGACCCCCACAGGAAGCCGTCGGGAAAGCGCAGCTCGGGCACGGCCGGCCAACGTACCGCTGGTCAGGTGCCAGGATGGACCGGTGAGCGAGGACCTCGACTTCCTGGTGAAGTTGCTCGACCTCGAGCCGATCGAGGTCAACATCTTCCGCGGTGTGAGCCCCGACGAAAACCGTCAGCGGGTCTTCGGGGGCCAGGTGGCGGCCCAGGCGCTCATGGCCGCCGGCCACACCGTCGAGCGCGGGAAGGTGCACTCGCTGCACTCCTACTTCCTGCGCCCCGGCGACCCGACGGTACCGATCCTCTACGAGGTCGACCGCATCCGCGACGGGCGGTCGTTCACCACCCGGCGGGTGGTGGCCATCCAACACGGCCAGGCCATCTTCAACATGGCCGCCTCCTTCCAGGTGGAGGAGGAGGGGCGCCTCGAGCACCAGGCCAAGATGCCCGACGTCCCCGCCCCCGAGAGCCTGGCCACCTTGCGCCAACGGCTGGAGCCCTACCACGACGAGTTGGCCGACTGGTTCGCTCGTCCCCATCCCATCGACCAACGCCACGTGGGCGAGCTCCCGTGGATGCAACATCAGAGCCTGGAACCGGTGCAGAGGGTGTGGATCCGGGCCGACGGGGCCCTGCCCGACGACCAGCTGCTGCACTGCTCGGTGGCCACCTACGCCTCGGACATGTCCCTGTTCGACACCATGCTCGCCCCCCATCCGGTGCGTTGGGACGATGCCGAGTTCATGGGGGCCAGCCTGGACCACTGCATGTGGTTCCACCGCCCGTTCCGGGCCGACGACTGGCTGCTCTACGACATGGACAGCCCCAACGCCTACGGGGCCCGGGGACTGGCCCGGGGCTTTCTGTTTCGTCGCGACGGCGCCCTGGCCGTGTCCATGGTGCAGGAGGGCCTCATGCGGCTCGTCCCCCACCCGTCTTGAGGGGAACGGGCCTCAGCGCTCGTTGATGGGGACGTAGGGTCGGGGCTCGGGACCCACGTACAGCTGGCGGGGACGGACGATCTTGGCGTCCTGGTCGAGCGACTCCTGCCAGTGGGCCAGCCACCCCGAGGTGCGGGGGATGGCGAAGAGGACGGGGAACATCTCGAGGGGGAATCCCATGGCCTGGTAGATGAGCCCCGAGTAGAAGTCGACGTTGGGGTACAGCCGGCGTGAAGTGAAGTACTCGTCGTTGAGGGCGATCTCCTCGAGCTTGAGGGCAATGTCGAGCAGGGGATTCTTGCCGGTGATGGCGAAGACCTCGTCGGCGGTGCGCTTGATGATCTTGGCCCGGGGGTCGTAGTTCTTGTAGACGCGGTGGCCGAAGCCCTGGAGACGGCCGTGTCCCTGCTTGACCTCCTGCACGAAGGCCGGGACGTCGTCCATGGTGCCGATCTCGGTCAGCATCTTGATGACTTCCTCGTTGGCTCCTCCGTGTCGAG
>JASHZK010000129.1 GCA_030042575.1 Acidimicrobiales bacterium | reverse complement strand
GCTCGGCTACGTGGACCAGATCTCGGCCTCCGAGCTGGCCGCCCACCAGGACCAGGGTTACCAGCTCGGGGACGAGTACGGGCAGACGGGACTCGAGAACCAGTACCAGGCCGCCTTGCGGGGCACCCCGGGCTCCGACGACGTCGAGGTCGACGCCGCCGGCCAGGTGGTGGGCAGTGCCGGGCAGACGGCTCCGGTGGCCGGCGACGACCTGGTCACCAACATCGACGCCGGCCTGGAGCAGCTGCTCCAGCAGGACCTCGACGCCGAGATGGCTTCGGTGGGGGGCGTGACCGGGGCGGCGGTGGCCATGGACCCGCAGACCGGGGCCGTGCTGGCGCTCGTGTCCTCGCCCACCTACAACCCCACCTGGTGGACCGGGGGGATCTCCGAAGCCCACTACCAGCAGCTCTCGGTCCCCAACGGCCCGCTCGAGAACTACGCCATCGACGGCCTCTACACCCCGGGGTCGACCTTCAAGCTGGCCACCGCCACCGCCGCCCTCAACGACGGGCTCATCACCCCCGGTTTCCTCTACGACGACGTCGGCACCTACGACCTGGGCGGCACCATCTTCCACGACGACGACAGCGCGGCGGCCGGCGTGATCAACGTGTCCCAGGCCCTGACGGTCTCCGACGACGACTTCTTCTACAACCTGGGGGTGCTGTTCTGGGACGAGCGGGACCACTACGGCGACGACGCCATTCAGAACTGGGCCAACGCCCTGGGCTACGGCGAGGTCACCGGCATCGACCTCCCCGGCGAGAACCCCGACGCCCGGGTGGACTCGCCCCAGGTGGTGGCCAAGGAGCACGCCCAGGACCCTGCCGCCTATCCCGACGGCACGTGGTACTCGGGCAACAACCTCGAGATGGCCTTCGGCCAGGGCGGCACGGTCATCACCCCCATCGAGGAGGCCGACGCCTACGCCACCTTCGCCAACGGCGGCACTCGCTACCAGCCCGAGATCGGCGCCGGCTTGGTGAGCTCGAGCACCTGCAAGGTGGTGCAGACTTTCGCCCCCAAGGTCACCGGGCACGTCACCTGGAGCGCGGCCGACTACGAGGCCATGCTCCAGGGTTTCGAGGGCGTGGTGGACAGTCCCTCGGGCACCGCCTATTCGGACTTCGTCGGGTTCCCCCTGTCGAGCTTCCCCCTGGCCGGCAAGACGGGGACCGCCGACGAGACGGCTCCACTGCAGCCCAACTCGTGGTTCGTCGGTTTCGGCCCCGTGCCCGACCCGAAGTACCTGGTGGCCGTCGTCATCCAAGGCGGTGGGTACGGCTCGCAGGCCGCTGCCCCCGTCGTGCGCAAGGCCTTCGACTACCTCCTGTCCCAGCCGGTGTCCCCGGTCTCCCTGGCGGCGCCGGCGGGGACGTGCTCGTCGCCGTCGGCGCCGGCCGCCACGGCCATGGTGCTGCCGGGTGGAGCTGGACCGGCCAGCGCCAGGGCCTCGGGCCCCCTGGGCGTCCTGTCCCTGCGGACGGCGGGCTCGCAGGCCCCGGCCTCGGCCGTCCGCCCCGTGTCCCGGACGCCCACCGGGGCCGTCGTCGCCTCGGGCGCCGTCGACCGGTCCCGGTCGCCACCGGCGCCCCTCTAGACTGGGCGCCCAAAATGACCTCGCTGTGGACAGCGATCGAGCCGCTTCTGGCCCGGGTCACCAAACCTGCTCGCTACATCGGCGGAGAGCTGGGGTCTTCCCCGCCCAGCTGTGACCCCGGCCGCGTGGCCTGGTTGCTCCTCTACCCCGACACCTACGAGATCGGCCTGCCCAACCAGGGCCTGCAGATCCTCTACGAGATCCTCAACGAGCGCACCGATTCGTGCGCCGAGCGGGCCTACGCGCCCTGGACCGACATGGAGGCCGAGATGCGGGCCGCCGGGGTGCCGCTGTTCTCGTTGGAGGGCACCCGCCCAGCGGCCACCTTCGATGTGCTGGCCTTCAACCTGTCGGCCGAGCTCACCTACACCAACGTGCTCAACCTCATCGACCTGGCCGGCGTGCCCGTTCGCGCCGACGAACGCAGTGCCGAGCACCCGCTCGTGGTGGCCGGCGGGCACTGTGCCTTCAACCCCGAGCCCCTGGCCGACTTCGTCGACGTCTTCGTGCTGGGGGACGGCGAGGAGGTGGTGGGCGAGCTGAGCGCCCTCCTCGTGGCGGGGCGGGACCGCGGGCGCCGGGAGCTGCTCTGGGAGCTGGCCGCCGTGCCCGGCGTCTACGTGCCCTCGTGCTACCGGGCGGTCTACGAGGACGGCCGCCTCGTCGCCACCGAGCCCCGTCTCCCGGGGGTGCCGCCCGTCGTCGAGAAGCGGGTGGTGGCCGACCTGGGGGCGTGGCCCTATCCCAAGCACCAGCTGGTACCCCTGGTCGAGGTGGTGCACGACCGGCTGAACGTCGAGGTCTTCCGGGGCTGCACCCGCGGGTGCCGCTTCTGCCAGGCCGGCATGATCACCAGGCCGGTTCGTGAGCGCCCGGCCGCTCAGGTCGACGAGATGGTGCACCGAGGCCTGGAGCGAACCGGCTACGACGAGGTGGCGCTCACCTCCCTGTCGAGTGCCGACTTCTCGGGCATCGACGACACGGTGGCGGGGATCATCAACGATCCGGAGTGCTCGGGCCAGGTGTCGGTGAGCCTGCCCAGCCTGCGGGTGGACGCCTTCACCGTGTCGCTGGCGGCCGAGATCCAAAAGGTCCGGCGGACCGGGCTCACCTTCGCCCCCGAAGGCGGGACCTGGCGGATGCGCCAGGTGATCAACAAGCTCATCTCCGAGGAGGACCTCTACTCCGCCGTGGAGGCCGCCTTCGCCCAAGGCTGGAGGCGGGTGAAGCTGTACTTCCTCATCGGCCTGCCCACAGAGACCGACGACGACGTGCGCGGCATCGTGGCCTTGGCCCGTAACTGCGTCGAGCTGGGACGCCGCCACCACCGAGGTGCCGTCGTCACCGCGTCGGTCGGCGGGTTCGTGCCCAAGGCGCAGACCCCCTTTCAGTGGTTCGGCCAGGACACCACCGCCGAGCTGCGCCGCAAGGTGGGCATCCTGCGGGACGAGGCCAAGGGCGTGCGAGGGCTCACGCTGCGCTGGCACGACCCCGAGGCCACCACCGTCGAGGGTCTGGTGAGCCGCGGCGACCGGCGGGTGGGGGCGGTGATCGAGCACGTGTGGCGGGCCGGCGGCACCTTCCAGGAGTGGTCCGAGCACTTCGATCGCGCTCTGTGGGAGGAGGCGATGGAGGCGGCCGGCCTCAGCTGGGAGGTGAGCGTCTTCCGCCATCGGCCCAACGAGGAGGTCCTGCCCTGGGACCATCTGTCGGCCGGCCTGCACCGTGACTTCCTGTGGCAAGACTTCCAAGAGGCGTTGGCCGAGCACGGGCTCGAGGACTGCCGCTGGACTCCGTGCTACGACTGCGGGGCCTGCACCGGGCTCGGCGTCGAGCACGTGGTGGCCTCGCCGGTGCCGCCGGCGGGGGGCAGACAGGGCACCGGCCAGGACCTCTTCAGGGCCGAGGCGGTGCCCGTGCAGCTGATGGGGGCGCCGTGAGGATCAGGATTCGCTTCGCCAAGCTGGGACCGGTGCGCTGGACGAGCCACCGCGACGTGGCTCGGATGTGGGAGCGGGCCCTGAGGAGGGCCAAGGTACCGGTGAGCTATACCGGGGGCTTCTCGCCGCGCCCGGTTCTGAGCTTCGGCCTGGCTCTGCCAACCGGGTGCGAGTCGACGGCGGAATACCTCGACGCCGCCGTGGCGGACCGCTTCGAGCCGGCCTGGACCGACGGCAGGGCCCTGGCCGATGTCCTCGACCCGCAGCTCCCCTCTGGGATCTTCGTGATGGCGGCCGCCGTCCTCCAGGCGCAGACCGCCTCGCTGCAGGTGGCGGTGACGTCGTGCAGCTGGGACATCGAGGTGCCCGGCACGTCCGTCACGGAATTGGAGGCGGTATCGGTGCGGGCCCGTGCCGCCGCCATCTTGCCGGTGCAGCGCGAGCGCAAGGGTCGTCGCCAGCTCGACGACCTGCGCCCGTCGGTGCTGGCGCTGCACGCCGTGGACAACGGTGTTTCGGGAAGCCGGCTCCTCGCCGAGACGGCCACCCGTCCCCGCGGCGTGCGCCCGGCCGAGCTGGCCGAGGCGCTCGGCCTCGAGTTCGGCCTGGCCCGCAGGACCTGTCAGTGGATCGAGAGCCCGGGGTGGCGCCGTGAGCCGTTGGCCGCCGTGGCCACGAGCCCGGACCCCGTAGTGGGGCG
The DNA here is from genome assembly GCA_030042575.1 of Acidimicrobiales bacterium. GTDB lineage: Bacteria > Actinomycetota > Acidimicrobiia > Acidimicrobiales > UBA8190 > UBA8190. Next base: position 297 of record JASHZK010000129.1, on the reverse strand, counting down.
TGCCTCGTGAACAGTTCGAGAAGGGATCGCATCGATGTCCGACACCAGCGCCGGGCCGCCGCCAGCGGAGCCGACAGGCTCCGACGCGGTCGAGCCCGCCTCTCCGTCGCCGAGCCGGCCGCTCACGGCTGAAGCGGCGGCCACCGGCACCCGCCGCCGCCGACGCCGCCGATCTTCGAAGTCGAAGGCGTCGCCGGGAGCCACCGGCGTCGAGCACGGCGAGGGCACCTCGGGAGCCGCCGCCGCGCCCCCTCAACCGACGGGTGGGCCGGCGCCGGAGCGACCGCGGCCGCGCAT
>JASHZK010000128.1 GCA_030042575.1 Acidimicrobiales bacterium | reverse complement strand
ACCGGCGCCAGTTACGAGGAACGGGCCGACCGGTACCTCCGCCACTTGGCCTACGACGGCGCCCGGCAGCGCTACGGCGAGCCGTTGCCCTCGGAGGTGGTGCTCCGCCTCGATTTCGAGCTGGGCGTCATCTCCAACATGGGCTTCTCCGCCTACTTCCTCGTCGTCTGGGACCTGATCCGCCACGCTCGGGATTCCGGTATCCGGGTCGGGCCCGGGCGAGGGTCGGCGGCCGGGTGCTGCGTGGCCTACAGCCTGCGCATCGTCGACCTCGACCCCATCCGGTACGACCTGCTCTTCGAGCGCTTCCTCAACCCAGGTCGCAAGCAGATGCCCGACATCGACATGGATTTCGACGAGCGCTATCGGGGCGAGATGATCCGCTATGCCGCCGAGCGTTACGGCTCGGACCACGTGGCACAGATCGTGACCTTCTCGACCATCAAGGCCCGGGCGGCTGTGCGCGACGCGGCGCGGGTGCTCGGGTTCCCCTACGCCGTAGGTGATCGCATCGCCAAGGCCATGCCCCCGCTGGTCATGGGCCGGGGCACGCCGTTGCGTGCCTGTCTGGAGAGGGTGGAGGGCCACGAGGACGGCTACGTGAGTGCCCAGGGCCTCCGGGAGATGTACGCCGGCGATCCCGAGGCGGCCGAGGTCATCGACGTGGCCAAGGGCCTGGAGAACCTGCGCCGCCAGGACGGCATCCACGCCGCTGCCGTGGTCATAACCAGGGACCCCCTCACGGAGTACCTTCCCGTGCAACGCAAGCCGGAGAACGGTCAGGTTCCCGACGACGCCCCCATCGTCACCCAATACGAGATGCATGGAGTGGAGGAGCTCGGGCTCCTCAAGATGGACTTCCTGGGGTTGCGCAACCTGTCGGTCATCGAGCACGCCCTCGACCTGATCGAGCGGACGGTGGGCACTCGCCCGGACATCGACGCCGTCTCCCTCGACGACGAGAAGACCTTCGAGATGCTGCGCCGGGCGGACTCCGTCGGGGTGTTCCAACTGGAGGGTGGGGCCATGCGCTCGACGCTGCGCGCACTGGCACCCACGTCCTTCGACGACGTGGCCGCCTTGGTCGCCCTCTACCGGCCCGGCCCCATGGCGGCGAACATGCACCGGGACTACCCCGAGCTCAAGAACGGGCGCAAGCAGATCGCCTACCTCCACTCCGACATGGAGGCCATCCTGGGCGACACCTACGGACTCATGCTCTATCAGGAGTCGGTGATGCGGGTGGCCCAGAAGTTCGCCGGCTACTCACTCGAGGACGCCGACAATCTTCGCAAGGCGGCCGCCAAGAAGGTCCGGTCGGTCATGGCCGAGGAACGCCAGAAGTTCGTGGCCGGTTGCGAGCGAAACGGCTACGGAGCCGAACTGGGGACGAGGCTCTTCGACATCATCGAACCCTTCGCCGACTACGCCTTCAACAAGTCCCACTCCTACGGATATGGGCTGATCGCCTATCAGACGGCTTGGCTCAAGGCCAACCACCCGGTGGAGTACCTGGCCGCCCTGCTCACCTCGGTCAAGGACGACAAGGACCGCACCGCCGTCTATCTCGGGGAGTGCCGGGCCATGGGGATCGAGGTGCTCGTGCCCGACGTGAACCGCTCGGCCGGTGGGTTCACCCCGCTGGCAGGCGAAGACAGCCGGGGCCAGATCGTCTTCGGGCTGGCGGCCGTGCGCAACGTGGGGGAGAGCCTGGTCGAGCGAATCGTGGTCGAGCGCCAGGCCGGTGGGCCCTTCGCCGACTTCTACGATTTCTGCTGGCGGGTGGACCCGGTGGTGCTCAACAAGCGCACGGTCGAGTCGCTGATCAAGGCCGGAGCCTTCGATTCACTGGGACATCCCCGCCGAGGGCTGTGCCTGGTGTTCGAGGAGATCGTCGATCGGACCCTCGAGCGCCGGCGGGAGGAGCAGGCGGGCATCTCCACCCTCTTCGACGTGATGGACCACTCCGAGGGGGAGGCCGTTCCTGCTTACGGCAATGCCCGGTTCCCCGTGCCGGACATGGAGTTCGACCAAGACCAGCGGCTCGCCTTCGAGAAGGAGATGTTGGGCCTGTACGTCTCGGACCACCCCCTACGCGGTTACGAGGCGGCCCTGGCCCGGCTCACCGACTGTTCGATCGCCGACGTCAAGGACCTCGACGATCCGGGCATCGACGACTACGGCCGCGACGGCCAGGTGCGGACCGTGGGAGGTGTGGTGACGGCGCTCACCCGCCGCTACACCAAACGCGGTGAGCTCATGGCCACCTTCGTCCTGGAGGACCTGCGCGCTTCGGTGGAGGTATTCGTCTTCCCCAAGGCGATGGCCGAGGTGGGACCGATCTTGGCCGACGACGCCCTGGTGGTGGTCCGAGGCCGCATCGACACCCGCGACGAGCAGGTGAAGCTCGTGTGCATGGAGTTGAGCCGGCCCGAACTGGGGACAGCGGGAGCCGGGCCTTTGTGCGTCCAGCTTCCGCTGGGCCTCACCGACGACGTTCTCGAGCGCTTGAAGGGACTCCTGGCCGAGCACCCGGGGGACGAGCCGGTGCACGTGCAGGTGGGGCAGACCACCTTGCGCCTGCCCGCCGAGTTCAACGTGGACAGCCGACGCGGGCTCCTGGGCGAGCTGCGCGTGCTTCTCGGACCGCGCGCCGTAGTGGTCTGACGCTGGGCACTGGGCACTGGGCACTGGGCACTGGGCACTGGGGCCGGGGGCGGAGCGTCGGACGGCGCCGGCGGCGGCGCCCGGTGTCGATCGAGGTCGGCTGAAGGGCCTGGTATCTGGGAGGGGCGGACCTCTCGATGGGGAACCCCGCGCGCGGGCGCAGTATCCTGGAGGGACCCCGGGCAGCCAGGAGGTGGGCCACTCCCATGTCGTTTCAGGTCGGGACCAAGGACTGCACAGCCCTCAGCGACGCCGAGCTGGCCGAGATGGCCGACCTTTGCGTGGACCGGGAGCCGGGCTTCGACATCGGCTTCCTGTCCAAGCAGTGCGAAGAGTGGGTGCTGGCCACCCACGCCCGGGAAGGCACCAAGCTGCGGGGGTACTCCTTCTCGACCCTGGAACGGATCGGAGGGACGCCCTCCCTGCTCATCGGGCTGGCCACCGTGGACCGCACGGCCAAGGCCGATCAGGTCCTGCGCCTCATGCTCGGGGACCAGTATCGCCGGGCCCTGCTGGCCTTCCCCGACGAGGACGTGCTCGTGGGGACGCGTCTTTCGGCTCCTCAGGGGTACCAGGCCTTCGGGGGACTGTCCGAGGTGGTTCCCCGACCCGACCACAAGCCCACCGGTGAGGAGCGGGCCTGGGGACGTCGTCTGGCCAAGCGCTTCGGCGCCGAGGGCCGAATCGACGACCGCTCCTTCGTCCTGGCCGGTGACGGGGCCGCCACCGGGACCCTCGATTTCGACGGGCCCAAGGTGAAGGTGCCGGGCGACGGGGTGGCGGCCCTGTTCGTCACCGTCAAGGCCGCCCAGGGCGATCGCCTGGTGACCTTCGGGTGGGCCATGGCCGAGGACCTGGCCTCGGGATCGCTGCTCTCCGGACGCACCGCCCGCTGACGGGCGCCGCCTCGTCGGCGCCGCCGTGGAGCCACCGAGGTTCTCTTGGCACCGCTCAGGGCCTGGGGAGCAGCGCGGCCACCGTCTTGTAGCAGTGGCCGTGGCGCGGACGGCTCACCGTGACCAACACGTAGTAGGGCTGGAAGCCCAGGGCCCCGGCCAAGCTCCGGCCCCACAGACGGTCGAGGCCTGCGGCTGACACACAGGCGAGCGCTCGGCGGTCCTCGACCGGGAGCCAGTGGTCGCTACGGGGCCAGCCGAAGCGCGCCCACACCGAGTCGTCCTCCTGGCGCCGAAAGAGCACCGGCCCCCGGGTCGGCATGACCAGGGCCACCGATGGCCGCATGCCGTGGAACTCCCAGTAGGGGGCGGCCGATCCGGCGAATCCGAGCAGGTGCTGCTCGGGCGGAGCCACCAGTCCTTTCAACAGTCGCCGGGTCCTCCGTCCCCGCATGGCACCCACCAGGTCGGGCGGGCCGGTCACGGTCACCGCCTCGGGCTGAGCGGGGTCGTCGCGCTCGGGATCCTCGGCCAACGTGGCATCGACCACATCGAAGGGCAGGAGGAATTGTCCGTCAGCGGGTGGCGTGGACCTCTGCGCCGCCCCCTGCTCGGCGCCGGCTCTTTCCGTCCGCAACCGCACGAAGGCGCCGCTGTGCAGATCGACGGCGGTGGTGTCCTCCGGGCCGACGGCCAACACCAGCAAACGACTCGTGCCCCCGAGGGCGGCGGGAAGCCGCCGCCGGCGCCGGCGGATCTCGTCGGGCCCACTCCGGCGGACATGATGGCGTCCCCGGCGACCCCGACGGGATCGCCGGTCCAGGTCGTCGTCGCTCACGGGCTCGCCGTGGTCGGACCGGCGCTGTCCGCGGCCCGCCGACCGGCGGCCATCGCCGGGCCCGTGGCTGCATCGAGACGGTCCTCGAGTGCATCCACGCTGTCAGCCGGCGAGGCACACACCCGGTCGCGACAGACGTAGGCCAGGCCGTCGACCCGCCCCTCCCACAGCCCCGACTGGTCCCGTTCCCCCCAGGCCAGCACCACGGTGGGCTCGTAGCGGGCGCGCACCGCCTGCAGGAGGTCGGGCCGGTCGCCGGCCACCACCACCTCGACGATCCCCTCGGACACCAGCTCCGTGGCGGCCAGGGCCCAGGCGCCGGCCAGCGGGAGGCGCTCGACGACGGCGTCGAGGCTGTGGAGCAGTCCGGTGCCCGCCTGACGAAAACGGTCCTCGGCGCAGAGCGAACCCAGCCGCAGCAGGGCGGCGCCGGCCACCGCGGTAGCCGACGGGGTGGCGTCGTCGAGGACCTCGGTGGGCCGCACGATCAGTGCCGGGGCGTCTTCGCCGGTGGTGCGCAACGGGCCCTCGTCCGGATGGAACAGGGCCAACAGTCCGTCGGCCGCCAGGCGGGCCTGGTCCAACCACTGGCGGCGCCCGCTGAGCTCGGCCAGTCGGGTGAAGCAATCCACCAGCCAGGCATAGTCGGCGGCATAGCCGAGGTGCCGGGCCCTGCCGCCCTGCCACGACCGAAGCCATCGCCCCCGGTCGTCGCGCAGGTTGTCGAGCAGGAAGCGGCCCACCGACTCGGCCGCCCGTTTCCACTCCCGGCGACCGGTGGCGGCGGCCGCCTCGGCCAGAGCCGAGCAGAACATGGCGTTCCATTCGGTGAGCACTTTGTCGTCGAGTTGGGGGCGCACTCGATGAGAACGCGCCTGGAACAGGGCGTCACGCCACCGCTGCACCTCGGTACCGCGCACGAGCGGCGTGTCCAGAGCCAGCCGCAGGATGTTGCGCCCCTCGAAGTTGGGGCCGGCGGCCAGGCCGAAGTGGAGCGCCGCCGCCGGCGCCTCCGCGCCGAGCACCGCTTCGAATTCCCCTAGGCTCCACACGTAGAAACGGCCTTCCTCGCCTTCGGAGTCGGCGTCCTCGGCCGAGAACAGACCGCCGGCTGGGTGTCGCAGGTCGCGCAGGACGTAAGCCACCACGTCTTGTGCGACCTGGAGCCACTGCGGGTCGGCCGTCACCGTCCAGGCGTGCACGTAGGCCCGCAACAGGCCGGCCTGGTCGTAGAGCATCTTCTCGAAGTGCGGGACCGTCCACCTGCGGTCGGTGGCGTAGCGGCAGAAGCCGCCACCGAGCTGATCGTGGATGCCGCCGGCGGCCATGGCCCGCAAGGTGTGCCGTGCCATGTGGAGCGACTGGGACTGACCGGTCGAGCGGTGGTGGCGCAGGCACAGCTCGATGAGACCCGGCTGGGGGAATTTGGGGGCGGGGCCGAAGCCGCCCCAGGACTGGTCGAAGCGGTCCGACATCTCGGACAACGCCGCTTCCAGCCAGTCCCGCCAGGGCGGGCGGGCTACGGCCGCGGCCACGGCCACGGGCGACAGCCGGTGCGAGCTGTTGGCCGGGGCCTGGGCCAGTCCGGCACCGGCCTGACGGGCGGCCGCCGCCGCCAGGTCGTCGGCCTGGCGTTCCACCTCGGCGCGCCGCTCGGCCCAGGCCTCTGAGACCGATTCCAGCAGATGTCGGAACCCCGGCAGCCCGACCCGGTCGCGCCGGGGGAAGTAGGTGCCGGCGAAAAAGGGACGGCCGTCGGGGGTGAGAAAGACGCTCATGGGCCAGCCGCCCTGACCGTTTTGGGCCAGGACGGCGGCCATGTAGACGGCGTCGACGTCGGGTCTCTCTTCACGGTCCACTTTCACGGGCACGAACCCGGCGTTCAGGACGGCAGCCACTTCGTCGTCTTCGAACGATTCGTGGGCCATGACGTGGCACCAGTGACAGGCCGAATAGCCGACGGACAGGAACACCGGGACGTCACGGTCCCGTGCGACGGCAAAGGCCTCGTCACCCCAGGCGAACCAGTCGACCGGGTTCTCGGCGTGCTGGCGCAGGTACGGGCTGGTCTCGCCGGCCAGTCGGTTCGTCTCTCCCACCCGGGCCAGCGTACCGGGGCGCGTCCGGGGGGCCCCTTTCGCCTCGTCCTCCTTCGTCGGTCTCGACGCGCTCGTCTCGGGTGTGGCGGGTCCGTCCCGTAGGGTGTGGCGCCATGACGGCGACCCGCAGCCCACTCGGTGGCCCCGGGAGTGCACGTTGGTGAGCACCTCGGCCCTTCGCCCCGAGCTGGTGGAGGACCTGGAATTTCGCCACCTCTGGTTCCAGGAGACAGGCACCGGGCTGCGCCAGCTCCTGCGGGAAGAGGCGGTGACCGCCTACATCGGCTTCGACCCCAGCGCCGACAGTCTGCACATCGGCTCCCTGCTCCAGGTGTGCCTGTTGCGCCGTCTGCAGCTGGCCGGGCACCGTCCCATCGCCCTGGCCGGCGGCGGCACCGGCATGATCGGCGACCCCGGCGGCAAGGCGGCCGAACGGCCGCTTCTGAGCGAGGAGCAGGTGCGAGCCAACCTCGAGGGTATCGGCTCCCAGCTCGAGCGCTTCGTCGACATGGAGGGCACCGCTGTGGCGCCGGCTCTGCTGGTGGACAACGGCCGTTGGTTGCGCCAGGCCGGCCTGATCGAGTTCTTGCGTGACATCGGCAAGCACTTCACCGTCAACGACATGGTGGGGAAGGAGTCGGTTCGCGCCCGGCTCGAGCGCGCCGACGTGGGCGTCTCCTACACCGAGTTCAGTTACATGCTGCTGCAGGCCTACGACTTCCTGCACCTCTACGACGAATACGGCTGCCGGTTGCAGCTGGGAGCCAGCGACCAGTTCGGGAACATCACCATGGGGGTGGAGCTCGTCCGCAAAGTGCGCGGCGCCAAGGCCTACGGGCTGACCACCCCGCTCGTGGTACAGGCCGACGGGACCAAATTCGGCAAGACCGAGGCGGGCACCGTGTGGCTGGACGCCAAGCGCACCAGTCCGTATGCCCTCTACCAGTTCCTGCTGCGCAGCGAGGACGCCGTGGTGGGCGACTACCTGCGTTACCTGACGTTCCTCGACCACGAGGAGATCCTCGAGCTCGACCGGGCCACCGCCGAGCGTCCCGAGGGGCGGGCCGCCCAGCGGGCGCTGGCCCACACGGTGTGCACCCTCGTGCACGGAGCCGACGAGACGGCCCGGGCCGAGGCGGCGGCCGCCGCGCTGTACTCCGAGGACATCGGCGACCTCGACGAGGCCGCTCTGCTCGAGGTGTGCGCCGAGGCACCCGCCAGCGATCGCCGGCGCTCCGAGCTCGATGCCGGGCTCTCGCTCGTCGACGTCCTGGTCGACAGCGGACTGGTCAAGTCCAAGAGTGCAGCTCGCACGACGGTGCGCCAGGGCGGTGCCTACGTCAACAACCGTCGCCAGTCGGATCCCGAGCGGGTGCTTGGGCGAGACGACCTTCTGCTCGATCGCTACGTGGTCCTGCGCCGGGGGAGGCGGGACTACCATCTCCTGCGCTTCGGATAGCGCTCCGGCCATGGGTCCCGCCGGTCCGGGGAGACTCCGAGTCGCCGACGAGGAGGTGGGTTGGCCACTCTGGCGGTGTTGGCTCTGGTCGTGGTGGCGGTCGTGGTGGCGATGTTCTCGGCCACCGTGTTCTTCGTCCACCGAGGCGGCGGCCCGGCCGGTGCAGGGTCGTCCCACAGGGCCGCCCACCGCCCGCGTCATGGAGGTCGGATCGTCATCCGGGGCCACCGGTGACCGAGGGCCTCGGTCTCTCGCCCGGCCCCTCCGACACAACGTTGAGCCCGCCACCGCCGGGAGCGGCCCGAGCCATGGGCGCCGCCCTGGCCCGACCGGCTTCCCAGCGGCGAGAGGCGGTGGCTTCCGTGGTGCGGGCCCATCCCGACTGGTCCGAGGGGTGGGCCGAGCTCGGCACGCTGGCCCCTGACGACCTCGACGCCTACGCCTACTTCCGGGTCGGCTACCACCGGGGTCTCGACGCCCTGCGCAAGGCGGGCTGGCGGGGGAGCGGTTACGTGCGCTGGTCGGTGCCGGAGAATCGCGGCTTTCTTCGATGTCTGGCCGGACTCGAGCGGGCCGCCCGGTCCATCGGCGAGACCGACGAGGCCGAGCGCTGCGCCGTCTTCCTCCGACAGCTCGACCCGGGTCGGACAGCGGACGGAGCCCGGTGAGACCCCCTCGGGGGCGGACGGCCCTGGCGGGGCTGGGCTCCGGTCTGCTCCTGGCCGCCTGTAGCGGGACGCCGCCCACCATGGCGCAGCAGGTGCACACGTGGGCGAGCAGCGCCGGTTTCGGTACCAGCGCCCAGGAGCTCACCGGGGACCTGTCGCGGTTGTCCGATCTGAAAAGCGACAGCTCGGGGTCTCGTCTCACCGCCTGCGACGTCCTGGTGACCGACGCCCTGTCGGCCAACCAGCAGCTGCCCACTCCCGACAATCAGCTCACGAACCTGCTCTCCCAGGCCTACACCTCAGCCGCCAATGCCGGGCGTGACTGCTACGCCGGGGGGACGGACCTGGCCCTCTCCGGCCCCGAAGCAAAAGCGGCGAGCTCGG
>JASHZK010000127.1 GCA_030042575.1 Acidimicrobiales bacterium | reverse complement strand
GTGACCTCCACCCCGCAGCGCTCGCAGATGATGCCCCGGAAGCGGACGCGCTTGTACTTGCCGCAGTAGCACTCCCAGTCCTTGGTGGGGCCGAAGATCTTCTCGCAGAAGAGCCCGTCCTTCTCCGGGCGCAGCGTCCGGTAGTTGATGGTCTCGGGCTTCTTGACCTCGCCGTTGGACCACGAGCGGATCGACTCGGCCGTAGCCAGGCCGATCCGGAGCTGGTCGAAGTCGTTGACGTCCAGCACGATCAGAAACTCCTCTCCGCGGCGCGGCGCTCGTCCTCCTCGTCCGACCCTCGTTCGGGCCGGCTGATGTCGATACCCAGCTCCTCGGCCGTCCGGAAGACGTCCTCGTCGAGCTCACGCATCTCGATCTCCTCGCCCGTGGTCGACAGCACCTCGACGTTGAGGCACAGCGACTGCATCTCCTTGATCAGCACCTTGAAGCTCTCGGGGATGCCGGGCTCGGGGATGTTCTCGCCTTTGACGATGGCCTCGTACACCTTGACCCGGCCGAGCACGTCGTCGGACTTGATGGTGAGCAGCTCCTGGAGGGCGTAGGCCGACCCGTAGGCCTCCAGCGCCCACACCTCCATCTCGCCGAAGCGCTGGCCGCCGAACTGGGCCTTCCCACCGAGCGGCTGCTGGGTGATCATCGAATACGGGCCCGTCGAGCGGGCGTGGATCTTGTCGTCCACCAGGTGGGCCAGCTTCATGATGTAGACGTAGCCCACCGAGATGGGGTTGTCGTAGCGCTCGCCGGTGCGGCCGTTGTAGAGCACGGCCTTGCCGTCACTGCCGATGAGCCGGGTGGTCCCGTCGGCCGAGTCGGGGTGCAACCGTTCGAGGAGCTGGCGGATGGTGGGATGGCGCCCGGCCTCGCCCTGTTCGTCCCAGTGGGCCCCGTCGAAGGCGGGGGTGGCCACCCACACGGCGGGGTCGGTGACCGAGCGGGTCTTGCGCTCGTTGTGGCCGTCGGAAGAGGGGTGCCGAGACCCGTTGCCGTGGTGGCCGTCGCCGATGGCCTCGGTGAAGGCTGGCGTGGTCGTGTCCGGGGCCGCCTTCCCGTGGGCACCGTCCCATCCCCAGCGGGCCGCGTATCCGAGGTGGCTCTCGAGCACCTGGCCCACGTTCATCCGGCTGGGCACGCCCAGGGGGTTCAAGATGATGTCCACCGGGGTGCCGTCGGCCAGGAAGGGCATGTCCTCCACGGGGAGGATCTTGGAGATGACGCCCTTGTTGCCGTGCCGGCCGGCCAGCTTGTCGCCCTCGGAGATCTTGCGCTTCTGGGCCACGTAGACCCGCACCAACTGGTTGACCCCGGGCGGAAGCTCGTGGCTGTCCTCACGGGAGAAGACCCGCACGTCGATGACCTTGCCCGACTCGCCGTGGGGCACCTTGAGCGAGGTGTCGCGCACCTCACGGGCCTTCTCGCCGAAGATGGCACGCAGCAGCCGCTCTTCGGGGGTCTGTTCGGTCTCTCCCTTGGGGGTGACCTTGCCCACCAGCACGTCGCCGGCGTCGACCTCGGCTCCGATGCGCACGATGCCGCGCTCGTCGAGGTCGGCCAGGATCTCCTCGGACAGGTTGGGGATGTCCCGGGTGATCTCCTCGGCGCCGAGCTTGGTGTCACGGGCGTCGACCTCGTGCTCCTCGATGTGGATGGAGGTGAGCACGTCGTCGCGCACCAGACGCTCGGAGAGGATGATGGCGTCCTCGAAGTTGTAGCCCTCCCAGGGCATGAAGGCGACCAGCAGGTTCTTGCCCAGGGCCAGCTCGCCGTTGTGGGTGGCGGCCCCGTCGGCCAGGATGTCGTCGGCCGAGACCTTCTGGCCCTCGGACACCACCACCTTCTGGTTGATCGAGGTGTTCTGGTTGGAGCGGCGGAATTTGGAGAGGGTGTAGCGCCTGCGCCCCAGCTCCTTACCCAGACGGTCGCGCTGACCCGAGCGGTACTCGACGATGACGTGCTCGCCCGAGACCTCGGCCACCGTTCCCTCTCCCTCGGCCAGGAGCACGTCGCCGGCGTCTTGGGCGGCGCGGGCCTCCACCCCGGTGCCGATGTAGGGGGCCTCGGGGACCACCAGCGGCACCGCCTGCTTCTGCATGTTGGCGCCCATCAGGGCACGGTTGGCGTCGTCGTGCTCGACGAAGGGGATCAGCGCCGTGGACACCGACACGATCTGCTTGGGGGACACGTCCATGAGGTCGACCTCGGAAGGGGGGACGAAGTCGATCTCGGAGGTGGTGCCGTAGGAGGTCGAGGTGGCCCCCACCCGTACCCCGGCGCCCTGGGGCCCCCGCCGGACCAGGACCCGGTCCTCGGCGAAGCGACCCTCGCCGTCCAACTTGGCGTTGGCCTGGGCGATGACGTACTCCTCTTCCTCGTCGGCGGCCAGGTAGACGATCTCCTCGGTCACCTTGCCCTCGACCACCTTGCGGTACGGGGTCTCGATGAAGCCGTACTCGTTGACCCGGCCGTAGGTGGCCAGCGCCCCGATGAGGCCGATGTTCGGGCCCTCGGGCGTCTCGATGGGGCACATGCGCCCGTAATGGGAGCTGTGCACGTCACGGACCTCGAAGCCGGCCCGCTCCCGGGAGAGCCCGCCCGGGCCCAGGGCCGACAGCCGGCGCTTGTGGGCCAGGCCGGACAGCGGGTTGTTCTGGTCCATGAACTGCGACAGCTGGCTGGTGCCGAAGAACTCCTTGATGGCGGCCACCACCGGCCGGATGTTGATGAGGGTCTGGGGCGTGATGGCCTCGACGTCCTGGGTGGTCATGCGCTCGCGCACCACTCGCTCCATGCGCGACAGCCCCACCCGCACCTGGTTCTGGATGAGCTCGCCCACCGAGCGGATGCGGCGGTTGGCGAAGTGATCCTGGTCGTCGATGCGATAGCCGGGCTGGCCGTCGGCCAGGTGCAGCATGTAGGTGGCGGTGGCCAGGATCTCCGAGGGGGAGAGCACCCCCTGGTCGGGGGCGGGCCGCTCCAGGTCGATGTCGAGGATCTCGGCGATGCGCTCGATCTCGGGCCCCAACTTGCGGTTCAGCTTGTAGCGCCCCACCCGGGTCAGGTCGTAGCGCTTGGGGTTGAAGAAGGCGTTCTCGAAGTAGCCCTTGGCCGCCTCACCCGAGAGCGGCTCGCCGGGCCGGGCCCGCTTGTAGATCTCGAGCAGTGCCTCCTCCCGGGTGGGGGCGAGGTCGCGCTCCTTCTCCCACTGGCCCTCGAGGAAGTCGAAGTGGCGGACGAAGCGGGTGAGGAAGGCCTCGTCCTCGTAGCCCAGGGCGCGCAGGAGGACGAAGAGCGACAGGCGGCGCTTGCGGGCCACCCGGGTGCCGGCCGTGACGTCCTTCGACGGCTTGGCCTCCACGTCGAACTCGATCCACTCGCCTCGGTAGGGGTGGATGGTGCCGGTGA
>JASHZK010000126.1 GCA_030042575.1 Acidimicrobiales bacterium | reverse complement strand
CACCTCGATGCTCGGGAGCACCGGCACGCCGGCGCCGGCCATGGTCGCCTTGGCCGCCAGCTTCGAACCCATGGCCTCGATGACCTCGGGTGGCGGCCCCACGAAGAGGAGCCCGGCTTCGGCGCAGGCCCGGGCGAAACCGGCGTTCTCGGACAGGAACCCGTAACCGGGGTGCACGGCGTCGGACTCCGACATCCGGGCCGCCTGCACCAGCAACTCGGTGCGCAGGTAGGTGTCGGCCGCCGCCGCTCCGGGCAGGCGGACCACCTCGTCGGCCTCGGCCACGTGGGGCAGGCCCATGTCGGGGTCGGAGGCCACCGCCACGCAGCGGATGCCCATGCGCCGGGCGCTGCGCATGACCCGGCGGGCGATCTCGCCTCGATTGGCCACCAACAGCTTCTCGATCACCGGCACCGTCCCCCCGAACCCCTCACATGCGGAACACGCCGTAGCCGCGCGTTCCCTCTATCCGAGAGTTGTCGATGACGGAGAGACACATGCCGAGCACGTGACGAGTGTCACGGGGATCGATGATGCCGTCGTCGTAGACCAAACCGGACAGGAACAGCGGCATCGACTCTTCGTCGATCTGCGACTCCACCGCGGCGCGCATGGCCGTGTCGGCCTCCTCGTCGAAGGGTTCGCCCCGCCATTGCGCCCCTTGGCGGGCCACGATCGACAGCACCCCGGCCAGCTGGGCCGGCCCCATTACCGCCGTGCGGGCGTTGGGCCAGCTGAAGAGGAACCGTGGGTCGTAGGCCCGGCCGGCCATGCCGTAGTTGCCTGCTCCATAAGAGGCCCCGATGTGGACGGTCAGGTGAGGGACACGAGAGTTGGAGACGGCGTTGATCATCTTGGCGCCGTCCTTGATGATCCCTCGCTGCTCGTAGTCCTTCCCCACCATGTAGCCGGTGGTGTTGTGCAGGAACAGCAGGGGCACGTCGATCTGGTTGGCCAGCTGGATGAACTGGGTGGCCTTGTTGGACTCCTCGCTGAAGAGCACGCCCCGATGGTTGGCCAGGACCCCGATGGGAAATCCGTGGATCGAGGCCCACCCGGTGACGAGACTGGGTCCGTACAAGGGCTTGAACTCGTCGAAGCGTGAACCGTCCACCACTCGGGCCAGCACCTGGCGAGGGTCGAAGGGGACGCGCAGGTCGGCCGAGGCGATGCCGAGCAGCTCCTCGGGGTCGTGCACGGGGTCGTCGGCCTCCATGGTGGGGCCCGGGCCGAGCTTGCGGTGGTTGAGCCGACCGACGATGTCCCGGCCGATGCCGATGGCGTCCCGCTCGTCGCTGGCCAGGTAGTCGGCCAGTCCGCTCACCCGGGCGTGCATGGAGGCGCCCCCCAGCTCTTCGTCGTCGGACTCCTCGCCGGTGGCCATCTTGACCAGTGGCGGTCCGCCCAAGAAGACCTTGGACCGCCCTTCGATCATGACGATGTAGTCGCTCATCCCCGGGACGTACGCCCCTCCGGCGGTGGAGTTGCCGAACACCAGGGACACGGTGGGGACGGCCGCCGCCGACCGCCGGGTGAGGTCGCGAAAGCCGCGGCCTCCGGGGATGAAGATCTCCGACTGGGTGGGCAGGTCGGCTCCGCCCGACTCCACCAGGCTCACCGAGGGGAGTCGGTTCTCCAGGGCGATGTCGGCCAGCCGCGAGGACTTGCGCATGGTGAACGGGTTGGTGGAACCGCCCCTCACGGTGGGGTCGTTGGCCGACACCATGCACTCGGTGCCGTTGATGACGCCGATCCCGGCCACCAAGCTGGCGCCCACGGTGTAGGGCGTGCCCCATCCGGCCAGGGGGCACAGCTCCAAGAAGGGCGAGTCGCGGTCGACCAACAGCTCGATGCGCTCGTGGGCCAGCAACTTTCCTCGGCGGCGATGTCGCTCCACGTAGCGCTCGCCCCCACCGCCCCGGGCCAGGGCCAGCTGCTCGTCCACTTCCGCCAGCGCCTCCTCCATGGCGTGGCGGTTGACGGCGAAGCTCTCCGAGGACGGGTCGACGGTGCTGGACAGAACGGCCATGGGCGCGATGTCCCGGTCAGGCGGCCGGCGCTGTTGCTGAAGCCCAGCTGGCGCCCTGTGTCTTCGTGCACCGGGTCATCGGGTGCCAGACTAAACGCATGGCCGATCGTCCGCTGTCTGCCGTCGTCCTGGCCGCCGGCGAGGGGACGCGCATGCGATCGACGCGTCCCAAACCACTCCACCGCTTGTGCGGCCGCCCCATGATCCTCCACGTGCTCGACGCGCTGGCCGAGCTCCCGGTGCACAAGGTGGTGGTGGTGGTGGGTCACCGCGGCGAGTGGGTGACCAAGACCTTGATCGACCACGCTCCTTCGGCACTGTCCATCGAGTTCGTCGAGCAACCGGAGCAGCTGGGAACCGGCGATGCCTTGGCCGTCGGGCTCACCGCACTTCCCGAAGCGGCCTTCGACGGTGACGCCGACGTGGTCGTGCTGCCCGGCGACGTCCCGCTGCTGCGCGCTGCCACCCTGGCCGCCATGGTCCGCAACCACCGCGCCTCCGACGCCGCCGCCACGCTGCTCACCGCCCGCCTCGACGGCTCCGATGGCTACGACCGGGTGGTGCGCGGCCGCGACGGGAGTGTGGTGGGGGTGGTCGAGCACGACGAGGTCCCCGAGGACGAAAGTGACGTCGACGAGGTGGCCACCGCCATCCACTGTTTCCGACAGGGAGTCCTGGCCCCCGCCCTGCGGCGACTGCGGCCCCTGGGCCACAACGGTGAGCACTCGCTCACCGGCGTGTACACCGTGCTGCACGACGCCGGGTACCGCCTGGAGACGCTCGTGCTGGCCGATCCCATGGAAGCGGCCGAGATCAACGACCGGGCCCAGCTGGCCGTGGCCGAGGCGGAGCTGCGTGACCGCATCAACGAGCGCTGGATGCGCCGGGGGGTCACCATGTGGGATCCCGAGCGTACCTACGTGGACACCTCCGTCGTCCTGGCCCCTGACGTGGTCCTGCTTCCCGGGGTGCTGCTCCAGGGCGACACCGTGGTCGAAGCGGGCGCCGAGGTCGGTCCCGACTGCCGTCTGGTGGACACCGATGTGGGGGAGGGGGCGGTCGTCGCCGTCAGCTCGGCCACCAGAGCGACGGTGGGGGATCACGCCCGGGTGGGGCCCTTCGCCGTGCTCGACCCGGGGGCGGTGGTGGCGGCCGGGGAGGTGGTCGGTCCCTTCACCCGGCTGGGCTCCGACGACGACAGGGCCTAGGCCGATGCTCAGAGCCCTGGGCGTCCCCCGCGGGTAGCCTCCGCCCATGGAGCTCGTCCCGCGGCGGCGCCTCGAGCTGGTGTCGGGGCGCTCGCACCCTCTTCTGGCCCAGGAGATCGCCACCCATCTCGGCGTGGAGCTGGGCAACGCCAACCTGCGAGAGTTCGCCAACGGCGAGATCCACTGCCGCTACGACCGTTCCTTGCGGGGCAGCGACATCTTCATCGTCCAGACGCACGCCGGCCCGGTCAACGACGCCATCATGGAGCAGCTCATCATGATCGAGGCGGCCAAGCGGGCCTCGGCCGAGCGCATCACCGCCGTCTGCCCGTACTACGGGTACTCCCGGCAGGACCGCAAGGCGACGGGTCGTGAACCGATCACGGCCAAGTTGCTGGCCGACATGCTCCAGGCCGCCGGAGCCGACCGGGTGGTGAGCGTGGACCTGCACTCCGGGCAGATCCAGGGATTCTTCGACGTTCCCTTCGACCACTTGGTGGCCATGCCCGTGCTGGTGGAGGAATTGATGCGACAGGGAACCCGGGACCTGGTGATGGTGTCGCCCGATGCCGGGCGGGTCAAGGTGGCCGAGCGCTTCAGCCAGCACCTGGGTGCCGATCTGGCCTTCGTGCACAAGCGACGTCCCCGCGGCTCGGCCCACGAGGTGCTGGCCCTCGACGTGGTGGGCGAGGTCGAGGGCCGGCGCTGCGTCCTGGTCGACGACATGATCGACACCGCCGCCACCATCTGTGCCGCCTCCGAGCTGCTCATGGAGCGGGGGGCGGCCGAGACCTGGGCCATGGCCACCCACGGCATCCTCTCCGATCCCGCTCTGGCCCGGCTGGAGAAGTCGCCCCTGGCCCGGGTGATCATCACCAACACCCTGCCGCTGCCCGAGGACCGGCGCATCGAGAAGCTCGAGGTGCTCTCGGTGGCCAAGATCATCGCCGACGCCATCGACGCCGTGTTCGAGGACACCTCGGTGTCGGAGATCTTCGGGGGCGAGAACCTCGCCTAAGATCCAGCGCCCATGGCCGAGATCACCTTGGTGGCCGAACCGGGCCGCCCCACCGGCACCGGCGCCGCCCGCCGGCTGCGCAGGTCCGGGCGCATCCCCGCCGTGGTCTACGGCACCGGGGTCGAACCGGTCCCGGTGACCGTCGGGGCCCGGGAGCTGCGCGCCGCCCTCAGCACCGCCGCCGGCCTCAATGCCGTGCTCACCTTGACCTTCGACGGGGCCAGCTATCCCACCATGGCTCGCGAGCTCCAGCGCCACCCGGTGCGGGGCAACCTCGTCCACGTGGACTTCCAGGTGGTGGACCTCGACGTCGAGACCCGGGCGGAGGTGCCCATCTCCCTGGAGGGCGAGGCCGTCGAGCTGCAACGCTCCGACGGGGTGGTGGACCAGCAGATGTTCTCCCTCGCAGTGCGGGCCCGACCGGCTGACATCCCTGCTCACCTCCAGCTCGACGTCTCGGGGCTGACGGTGGGGGGGGCGTTGCGGGTCTCGGACCTGACTCTTCCTCCCGGGGTGTCCACCGATGTCGACCCCGAGTCCGTGGTGGTGGCCGGCCAGGCCTCGCGGGTGGCCGCCGAGGTCGAGGAGGCCGCCGCCGAAGCCGCCGCCGAGGCTCCGGCCGAGGGTGCTACGGCCGAGGCCGCCGCTGGTGAGGCGGCCGAGTCCTCAGGCGGCGAGGAAGGCTGATCCTGCGCAAGCCGGTGGGCGGCGCCCGCCGAGGCGCCGCCGCCGACCTCCTCGTGGTCGGGCTCGGTAATCCAGGAGCCGAGTTCCGTCACACCCGCCACAACCTCGGAGCCGACACCGTGGAGCTGTTGGCGTCGCGTCACGGCCAGCGCCTCCGCTCCGAGCGCGGCACCCGGGCCCTGGTGGCCGCCGTCGGCCTGGGCGGCCGCTCGGCGGTGCTGGCTGTGCCTCAGACCTACATGAACGATTCGGGCCTCGCCGTCTCTGCTCTGGTACGTCGTTACGGTCCGTTGGCGGTCGAGCGGCTGGTGGTGGTGCACGACGAGCTCGATCCCGCCGTCGGTCGGGTCAAGGTGAAAGCGGGCGGAGGCACCGCCGGCCACAACGGGCTGCGATCGGTGCACGCCCATCTCCACGACGACGGGTACCTGCGGGTGCGCATCGGCATCGGCAAGCCGCCCGGACGACGTCAGGGAGTCGACCATGTTCTCGGTGCCGGGAGCCGGGCCGAGCGCGACGCCTTTGCCGTGGCGGTCGAGCTGGCGGCCGATGCCGTGGAGGACATCGCCGCCAACGGGGTCGATGCGGCCATGACCCGCTTCAACGCCGAGCCGGACCAGGGCAGCGCCCGTTTCTGACGTGGTCAGTCGGTCGCCGGGGGCCGAGGGCCGAGGGCGGGAACCGCCATGGCGACGAGCCCCCTGAGCAGCGCCAGGACCACGTTGGCCCAGTCGAAGTAGTCCCGCCACAGCACGATCTCGCCGCCGCTGACGTCGAAGCGCCCACACACCCAGATCTGGGTGCGCAGCGGGCCCCAGATGAGGACGTCGGTGCGCTCGGTGAGAACGGTCGACCCGTCGGTCGACACGGCGTGGAGGTAGACCTCGAATCCTGCTCCCCGCATCCGCATGGCGGCGCCCAGCACCCGGCGGACGCCATGGCGGCCGCGGATGGCCGGAGTCGAGACGTTGACGTACTCGACGTCGGCTCCGAGCATGTCGACGGCGGCGTCGACGTCACCGGCAGCCAGGGAATGGAGGAACCGGCGCACCAGCTCCACGGGCTCCACCGGCGCCGCTCCGTCGGTCTGGTCGATGGCCTGGCTCTGGGCAGGGGTCATGAACCGACCATACCGGTACCCTGAGTCGGTGAGCCTGTGGTCGTTGCCACCCCTGCTGCGCGCCGAGCCGGCGATGTTGGAGATGTTGTCGGCCGGCGCCTCGGCAGTGGCCGTTCCCGAGGTCGCCACTGCTTTCGCGTTGTCCGGACTGTGCCGGTTGGGCGAGCGGCGTCCCATCCTCGTGGTCACCCCCACCATGGCCGACGCCGATCGGCTGGCCCACGACACGGCCGCCTTCCTCGGGCCCGAGTCGGTCGAGCTCTTTCCGCCCTGGGACACTCTCCCCTTCGAGCGAGTGAGCCCGGAGACGGCCACCATCGGGCAGCGCCTGCGGCTGTTGTGGCGTATGGGCCTGGGCGACGGGAAGCCCAAGGAGAGCCCGGAGATGGTGGTGGCGCCGGTCCGGGCCCTGCTCCAGCGCCTCGGCCCGGTGGAGCAGGCGGCGACACCGGTCGTGGTGCGGCGGGGCGCCGTCGTCGACCGACAGGCACTGGTCGAGTCACTGGTGGCCCTGGGGTACCGCCGCGAGTACCAGGTCGAGCACCGCGGCGAGCTGGCGGTGCGAGGCGGGATCGTCGACGTGTTCCCATCCGACTCCGACCTGCCCGTGCGCATCGACCTGTGGGGTGACGAGGTCGATCGTCTCACCGACTTCGATCCCGGTGATCAGCGCTCGCGCCACGAGCTCGACACGGTGGACCTGCACGCTTGTCACGAGCTGCTGCCCACCGAGGCCGTCCGGCACCGGGCCGGGCAGCTGGTCGACGACGAGCCTTGGGGGGCGGCCCAGTGGGAGCGGCTGGCCGAGGGACAGCTCTTCGACGGCATGGAGTCGTGGACCCCGTGGCTGGCCGACGAGGAGCGAGTGCTGCCCGACCTGTTGCCCGCCCACGCCCGGGTGGTGTTGGTCGACCCCCGCCGGAGTCGGGATCGGGCTGCCGAGCTGCTCGACGAAGAGCACGCTCTGGCCGACACGCTGGCCGTCACCTGGGGGGCCCGCCCGCCGGGCTCCGATCCGGAGGACGGGGGCGGCGTGTTCCCCCGGCTGCACGTGGCCTACGAGCGCCTGCTCGAGCGCTGCCCGGCGCCCGTGCTGTCCATGGTGCCCTCGGCCCCGGGCCCGGCCACGCCCGCCGTGTCGGCCCAGGGTTGGGGCCCGGTGGCGGGTGACCGATCCCGACTGGCCTCCCACCTCTCGGAGCTCGCCCGAGGCGGCTACTCGGTCGTGGTGGGGGCCGAGGGCGCCGGCTCGGCCGCCCAGCTGGCCGCCGTGCTCGCCGAAGAAGGGCTCTCCGTGCCGGTGCTCGATTCAGGGGGAAGGGAGGACGACCTGGCTCGGCCCGGGATCCGGGTGGTGGTGGCGGCCATCGACAAGGGCTTCGTCCTGCCGGCGGCCAAGGTGGCGGTGCTGGCCGAAGCCGATCTCACCGGCCGCCGCCGCCCTCACCGGGTGGCCCGGGCTCGGGCCCGGGCCACCGACGGGTTCTTCGACGACCTGGCCCCCGGCGACTACGTGGTGCACCGTCACCACGGGGTGGCTCGATTCGCCGGGATGGTCACCCGCACCGTCAACGG
>JASHZK010000125.1 GCA_030042575.1 Acidimicrobiales bacterium | reverse complement strand
CCACCACTCCGAGCGGCACCCGTACCTGCTCCACGGCCAATCCGTTGGGGCGTCGCCCACCACCCACCACCTCGCCCACCGGGTCGGGCAGGGCGGACACCTGGCGCAGCCCGTCGGCCATCGAAGCGATGCGGCTCTCGCTCAGCTCCAGACGATCGACGGCGGCGGCCGGCACCCCGTGGATCGCCGCCCGTTGGAGATCGGCGGCGTTGGCGGCCAGGAGCTCGGCGCTGCGCTGCTCGAGCAGGTCCGCCCCCAGGCGCAGGGCGGCGTCCTTGGCGGCGGAACCGGCACTGGCGAGCACCCGGGCAGCACTGACGGCACCACGACCGAGTGCTTCGAGATCGCGCTGGTCGGCTTGCGCCATGCAAAAGGGTATCTCGGAGGCACTCGGCTCCCGAACGGCTAGCGCAGCACCACCAGGTCGTCGCGGTGCACGACTTCGTGGGTGGCCCCTTCGGGCAGCTCGCTCGTGCGCCGTCCCGCCCACGCGGCGATCTGGACCGAGCTGTGACGGACCAGCCCTTTGGCGAACACCACCCCGTCCAGTGCGGCGATCTCCACGGCGTCGTCCTCCTCGAAGCCGCCTTCCACCCCCACCACCCCGGCGGGGAGCAGCGAAGAGCGCCCTTCGGTGAGGGCCCGACGACACCCTTCGTCCACCCGCAGACGCCCGGCCGGTGCCAGAGCGAACGCGATCCACAGCTTGCGGGCCGACAGCTTCCGGGGCCGGGCCCGGAAGTAGGTGCCGGCGCCGGGGAGCCCTTCGAGCACGGCACCGAGCACCCCGGGCCGGGCGGCGTCGGCGATCACGGTGGGCACGCCCGACCAGGAGGCGATCTTGGCGGCGGCCAGCTTCGAGACCATGCCCCCGCTTCCCACCGTGCTCCCCGAACCGCCGGCCATGGCCTCGAGCTCGTGGTCGACCTCCACCACCTCTTCGATCAGCGATCCCTCTGCACCGCTTTTGGGGTCGGTGGTGAGCAACCCGGCGGTGTCGGTCAACAGCACCAGGAGATCGGCGGCCACCAGGTGGGCCACCAGGGCGGCCAGCCGGTCGTTGTCGCCGAAGCGGATCTCGTCGTCAGAGGTGGCGTCGTTCTCGTTCACCACCGGCACCACCCCCAGCTCGAGCAGATGCGACAGCGTCTGGCGGGCGTGCAGGTACTGCTGGCGATGGGCGAAATCGAGAGGGGCCAAGAGCACTTGGCCCACGTGCAGGCCGCGGAGCCCGAGAGCGTCGTCGTAGAGTCGCATGAGCCGGTGCTGGCCCACGGCCGCCAGGGCCTGGAGGAGGCCAGGGTCCGAGGGCCGCGGCCCGCCCCCCATGGCGGCCCAGCCGGCGGCGATGGCGCCCGAGCTGACCAGCACCACGCTGTGCCCGCCGGCACGCAGCTGGGCCAGCTCACCGCACAATCGGTCCACCGCTCGCGGGTCGAGGTCCTCGGCGCCGGTGATCGACGAGGAGCCGATCTTCACCACCACCGTTCGAGCTTCCGGCGGTGGCGATGTCGAGAGGCTCATGACCCGGTTCTCCGGGACCGGCGTCGCTGACGGGGCGGCTTCGACCCGGCCACCCGGTCCTCGTCCGCCCCCATGTCCGGCGCATCACGGTGATAGGTGAAGTGAAGCGCGCCGAGGTGCACGGTGTCCCCGTCGGCCACCCCGGCCCGGCGCAGGGCCCGCTCGACCCCCAGGCGCCGCAGGCGGGCGAGCACCAGCTCCAGGGCGTCGTCGTCGGTGAGGTCGGAGAGGGCCACCGCCCGCAGGGCGGCCCGGCCGCCGACCACGAAGGAGCCGTCGGCAGCTCGGCTCACCTCCACCGCGGTCTCCCCTGCCGGCCGGTGCACCCTCACTTGACCGGCGGGCACCTGGCCGGCGGGCACCGCTCCCGACGGCGCCGACTCGGCCCGGCGCTCCTCGTCGACCAGCTGCGCCAGGCGACGCACCAGCTGGTCGATCCCCTGGCCGGTGACGGCGGAGATGTGAAGCTCGAGCCCCTCCTCGGCGCCCGGCGGCGGGGACCCGGCCAGATCGACTTTGGACCCCACCACCAGCCGGGGACGCTCGAGCAGCTCGGGGCGGTAGCGGCCCAGCTCGCCGAGGAGCACGCGCTGCTGGTCGGCCGGGCTGGTTCCCTCGACCGGGGCCAGGTCGAGGAGGACGACCAGGACCCGGGCCCGCTCGACGTGACGGAGGAAGCGGTGACCGAGCCCGCGGCCGACGGCCGCCCCTTGGACCAGTCCGGGGACGTCGGCCACCACCATCTCCGTCTCCGACCCCGCAGCTCCGGTGCGGACCACCCCGAGATGGGGCTCGAGGGTGGTGAACGGGTAGTCGGCGATCTTGGGTCGGGCGGCCGAGATGCGGGCGACCAGGGTGCTCTTGCCGGCATTGGGCAGGCCCACCAGGGCCACGTCGGCCATCAACTTGAGCTCCAGATCGAGCCACCGCTCCTGGCCCGGCTCCCCCTGCTCGGCGAAGCCCGGCGCCCGCCGGCGGTTGGAGGCGAAGTGGGCATTGCCGCGCCCGCCACGTCCGCCTTCGGCCACGAGCACGCGCTCGCCGGCCCGCTCGAGGTCGGCCACCACCGCCCCGTCGGACCGGCGCACCACCGTCCCTGCCGGCACGGGCACGATCAGGTCTTCGCCGTCGGCCCCGCGGCGGCGACTGCCCCGGCCATGGGCGCCGTCACCAGCGCGCCGATGGGGGTGGTCGCGAAAGGCGAGCAGCGACATCTGGTTGAGGCTCGCCTCCAGCCACACGTCGCCACCGCGCCCGCCGTCCCCTCCGTCGGGTCCGCCGCGCGCCACGTGGGCCTCACGTCGGAAGGCGACTGCTCCCGCCCCTCCGTCGCCCGCCTTGGCGTGGATCTGTGCTTCGTCGACGAAGCCAGGCACAGCGGGGGTGAGCGT
>JASHZK010000124.1 GCA_030042575.1 Acidimicrobiales bacterium | reverse complement strand
AGCCTCCGGGTCGTCTTCGCCGCCAGCGGGGGGACCCTCTACGGCGACCCCGAATCATCGGATCTGCCCGTGGCCGAGACCCATGCCCAGCGCCCGCTCTCACCCTACGGCGTGTCCAAAAAGGCCGGCCTGGACTATCTGACGGCCTATCGCCAGCTGCATTCACTCGAGTTCTGTGCTCTGGCCCTGGCCAACGTCTACGGGCCTCGCCAGGACCCACACGGAGAGGCGGGGGTGGTCGCCATCTTCGCCGAACGCCTCGTGAACGGTGAGCCGCTGGTCATCTTCGGCGATGGCGAGCAGACCCGCGACTTCGTCTTCGTCGACGACGTCGTCGATGCCTTCGTCAGGGCGGCCACTCGGGGGGGAGGCCTGCTCCTCAACATCGGAACGGGACGTGAGGTGAGCGTCAACCAGCTGGCTGCGACCATGGCCGACAAGGCCGGGTCGAAGGCCGAGGCGGTGTACGCCTCAGCCCGTCTCGGTGAGCTCCAACGCAGCGCCCTGGACCCGGGCCGGGCCGCCATCCACCTGGGCTGGCGCCCGTGGACCGAGCTGTCCGACGGACTGAACGGCGTGCTGGCTCACTTCGACCGAGCCCGGCGCTGAGAGGGCGGCCGAATCGTCAGCGGAACAGGTCCTCGCCCGGCGACCGGACGACCTCGTCGCGCACCGAGCCGTGACGGAACCAGGTCTGATCGACGCCACGGACCACCGCCACCGGAACACCCGATGCCTTTCCCATGACCAATTCGGCGGCCGAGGCGATCTCGTCGACCACGCACACCTCGGTGGCCACCAGGACCCGCCCACGATCGTCGGGGGTCCCCCGCAGATCGACGACCGGGGCCAGGCCGGCACACCCGATGGCGACGTCGGTTACTCCTCGGCGCCAGGGACGACCGAAGGTGTCGGACACGACCACCGCCACCCGAGCACCGGTGAGCTTGACCAGACCGTCGCGAATACGACGGGCGGAACGGTCCGCGTCAACGGGCAGAAGCGTGGCCCAGCCGCTGTCGACATTGGAGAGGTCGACTCCGGCGTTGGCACAGATGAAGCCGTGTCGGGTTTCGCTGATGACGAGCTCGTCGCGCCGGCGCAGCACTCGCACCGACTCGTCGGCGATAACCGTCAGTCTCGACTCGGGATCGTCATCGTCGACGGGAACCAGCCGCCCCTCGGCCTTGGACACGATCTTCTGGGTGACGACCACCACGTCCCCCTGCTCGAGCTGGGCGGCCGCCGCGATCAGGGCGGCCACGTCGTCCCCGGGACGGACTTCACCCATGCCTTCCACGGCGATGACCTCGAGTGCAACGGTCACCGGCGGTTCTCCCCCTCGCCTGCCAGACCCTCCAGGACCACCTGGGCCAAGGCGATCGACTCGGCCAGGCCGTGCATCACGGCGGGGGCCACGACGCAGCGCACCCCCAAGGCCTCAATGGCGTCGGACGACTCCTGGTCGACCTCGTCGACGATCAGCGTCCCGACGGAATCGGCGTAACGACGGGCCACGCCCAAAGCCGATGCATCCTCCCCCAGCTCGGCCAACAGGCGATCGGCTGATCCTCGCAGTGCCCTTCCCCCGACGATGGGGGAGACAGCCACGACGTCCGGGCGCCTGGCCCGCACCGCCGCCGACAGGGCGGGCAGAGCAAGGATGGGCCCGATCGACACGACCGGGTTGGAAGGACAGATCACCACCCTGTCGGCAGCCTCGATGGCCTCCACCGCCCTCGGCGCCGGCTTGGCCACGTCGGCGCCCTCGAAGCGGACGGCGGAGACGGCCACGTCGTGGCGAAGCTGCACGAAGTACTCCTGGAAGGCGACCTCCCGTCCGTCCTCGGACAAGGTCAGCCGCGTTCGCACGGGGTCGTCGGACATGGGCACGAGGTACAGGGCCAGCCCCAGCCGGCGGGCCAGCTCGGCGGTGACCTCCGACAGCGTGGCCCCCTCGGCTAACCGCTTCGTCCGGTACAGGTGGGTGGCCAGGTCGTGGTCACCCAGACGAAACCAGGTTTCACCTCCCAGTTCCTCCAGCGCGTCCATGACCGTCCAGGTCTCGTGAGCGAGCCCCCAACCTCGTTCGGCGTCGCTTCGTCCCGCCAAGGTGTAGGTCACCGTGTCCAGGTCCGGGCTGACGTGAAGACCGTGCATGACGGCATCGTCACCGGTGTTGACGATGACCGTGACATCGGAAGGGGCCACGACCTCGACCACTCCGCGCAATAGACGGGCGGCGCCCACACCCCCTGCCAAGGCGGTGATCACGAGTCCAGGCTAACGAACCGGGGAACAAGCGCCCCCAGGTAGAGTCCCGAACCTTGACCAGAAGACCGACCGGACGGCTCTTGGCCATCGCCCCCGTGGCTGAACGGGGTGGGTCGGACCGTGGGCTGGCGGTCGCTGTGGCCGCGCTCGGGGCCGCCGGCTGGGAATGCCATGTCGTGCTGCCCGCTCCGTCGCCCATGGCCGATCAGTTCCTTGCCGCAGGGGCACACCTCCATGTCGTTCCCATGCGACGCATCACCCGCAGCGGCTCGGTGCGGTGGTGGACCGCTTACGTGCTGGGCTGGCCCCTGGCCGTGGTTCGTCTGGTCCGGTTGGCCCGGAGGATCGGTGTCGATGTCGTCTACACCAACTCCCTCCACAGCTGGTATGGCTGGGCAGTTGCCCGGCTCTGCCGCCGCCCTCACGTGTGGCATGCCCGCGAGATCGTGATCCAGTCCCGCTCAGCACTTGCGCTCGAACGTTTCCTCACCCGGCATTTCGCCGACGCAGTGGTGGCCATGTCCTCTGCCATCGCCAGCCAGCTCCACCCTCGGCGTCTGACGGTGATCTACGAGACACCCGACATCGCAGACTTCACGCCTGAGCGCGCCGGGAACTTCCGCAGCCGGGTCGGGATCCCCGACGATGTTCCGGTGGTCGGTGTCGTGGGACGGGTCGACACCTGGAAGGGTTTCGACGTGATGCTCGACGCCGTCCCCGTCATCCACAGGGCCCGTGCCGACGCCAGGGCGGTGCTGGTCGGGCCGGCGGTGCGGGGGAAGGAGTCCTACGCCGCCGACCTGGCCGAGCGGGCCCGGGCCGTCGATGGCGTGTGGTGGCTGGGACCGCGCCAGGACGTCTCGGAGCTCATGGCCGACCTCGACGTCTTCGTCCTCCCCTCCACCGAACCAGAGCCCTTTGGCCTCGTCCTGGTCGAGGCCCTGGCCTGCGGCGTCCCGGTGGTCGCCACTGCTGCCGGAGGACCACTGGAGATCCTCCAGGACCTGCCCCCGTCGGCTGCTCGCCTGGTCCCGCCCCGTGACCCACGAACGTTGGCTGGCGCCGTCGTCGAGCTTCTACCCGAGGCGTCGTCGTCCACCTGGCGCAAGAGCCGGAGGCCGTTGCCCGTTCCCACCAGCTCCGACCACGCCCTGGCCGACGTGTTCGCCTCGGTCCTGGACGTCGAGCGCCGCTCCCACGGCTCCAAGGTGCCCACGACGCTGAGCACCCTGGCCGGTCGTGTCAGCCGGTTCGTCCTTCCCGTGGGCGCGCCTCGCCGGCAGTGGGTGAGTCGCCGGGTGCGTGCCCTTCGAAACCGCTGGTTCCGGCTTCGGGGGATGCCGCCGGGGTCGGTGGCGCCTTCCTACGAGAAGTGGCTCCGTCGTCGCACCCCCACGCCGGCCGACCTCGAGGCCCAGCGTGGGCGCAGCGCCCTGTGGACGTGGCGGCCACTGGTCAGCGTGTGCGTCGCCGTTTGCCGGTCGGACCCGGTGGCCTTGGGCCACATGCTGGAATCGGTCGAAGCTCAGAGCTACGAAACCTGGGAGCTGTGTCTCGCCGTCGACGAGAGCCTCCGGGGTGACTCGGCCGTCTTCTCGGTCCTCGAGGGTTGGCGCCAGCGTGAGCCACGCTTGAGACCGCCTGCCCTCCCGGTGGGCACCGACTCCAAAGGCGCCGCCCGCACCACGAATCGGGCCCTCGATCAGGCCCGGGGCGAGTACGTGGCTTTGCTCGACGACCGAGACGTTCTCGAACCTCACGCCCTGTACATGATGGTCAAACAGCTGCAGACGGGCGAATCGACCGACCTTGTCTATGCCGATGAGGACGTGACACTGTCGTCGGGTACCCGGGCCCGGCCTTTCCTCAAGCCGGGATGGTGCCCCGAGGCTCTCCTCGCCATGGACTACGTGGGCCGCTTCTTGGTTGCTCGCCGGACCTTGGTGGAATCGTTGGGTGGCATGCGCCCCGAGCGGGAGGGCGTCCACCACCACGACCTGGCCCTGCGACTGACGGAGGTGGCATCGGGGATCGCCCACGTCTCGGAGGTGCTTTGCTCAGCGGGCGAGACCTCGGGTCACGACGGGGCTCGTCCTTCCGGGCCCGCCGCCGACCCCGGCGCAAGCTGCCTGCGCCGGCAGGTGGTGGCCGACGCCCTGGAGCGAAGGGGGATTGCCGGTGTCGTCGAGGCTGTCGATTCCGGCCACGAGGTGAGGGTCCGCTACCGAATCCCCGAGCCGGTTCCGCACGTCGAGATCCTGGTGCCGACCAGGGATCGCCTCGATCTTCTGCGGCCATGTCTCGATTCGGTGGGCCGCCACACCGACTATCCCGACTACGCCGTGACGGTGATCGACAACGACAGTCGGGACCCGGCGACCATGGCCTTCGTTCGCGGGATCGGGCTCAAGGTCATGTCGGCCCCGGGTCCGTTCAACTATGCCCGGATCATGAACGACGCCGTCCGGGTGACTCCTCACGAGTTCATCGTCACCCTGAACAACGACACAGTGATCACCGACGACCAATGGCTGAGGGGATTGCTCGAATTGTGCTGCCAGCCCCATGTGGGTGCCGTGGGCTGTCGCCTCGTGTTCAGCTCAGGGGCCGTCCAGCACGAGGGCATCGTGCTGGGGCACCGCGTCCCGGCCGCCAACCTCGTCTTCGAGACACCCGGTATCGCCCTCGACCGCTTTCTTCGATCGACGAGGGACGTGAGCGCCGTGACCGGCGCCTGCTGCCTCATGCGCCGTTCGGCTTGGAAGGACATCGATGGTTTCGACGAATCCCTGTCCGTCGCCTACAACGACGTCGATTACTGCTTGCGGCTGCATCAGCGTGGTTACCGAGTGCTGTACACGCCGCACGTCACCGTCACCCACGACGAGCACGCCACCCGCGGGGCCTGGCACCCGCCGGAGGACGAGGTCGTCTTCCGCCAACGGTGGGGACTGGACCTGAGCAAGGGATTGGCCACGTGCGATCCGTACTTCTCGCCCCGCCTGGCACTTGGCCGCTGGGGTTGGCAGCTGACGCCGGAACCGCCGCAGTGGTGAAGTCCAACTAAGGTCCCGCCGTGCGCGCCTTCGTCACCGGTGCCAAGGGCTTCGTCGGCACCTGGCTGATGACTCATCTCCAGGCCGAAGGCGACGAGGTCGTAGGCGTGGACGCAGAAATCGACGTGAGTGATGCCGGCGCTGTGCGCCGGGCCCTTCTCGATGCCGCACCCGATGCCGTCTACCACCTGGCCGCCCGCAGTCATGTGGGCAGTTCGTGGGCCGATCCCGAGGAGGTCGTCCGGGTGAACGTGCTCGGCACCCTGCACGTGCTCGAGGGGGCCAGAGCCTGCCCCACGGCCCCGCGCCTTCTCCTGGTCAGCTCGGCAGAGGTGTACGGGTTCGTCGACGAGGCCGTCCTGCCCGCCGACGAGACGACACCGTTGACCCCGGTCACCCCCTATGCCGCCAGCAAGGTGGCGGCCGAGTACCTCGGCATCCAGGCTCACTTGGCGCACGGGCTGGCCGTCATCCGAGTTCGGCCCTTCAATCACATCGGGCCCGGGCAGGGGGCCGGATTCGTCGTTCCCTCGCTGGCCCAGCGGATCGTCGAAGCACGTCGCGCCGGCGTGGCCCAGGTGGGCGTGGGGAACCTGGCGGCCAAGCGCGACTTCACCGACGTGCGCGACGTGGTTCGTGCCTACCGCCTCCTCGTGGAGCGGGGAACGCCGGGGGAGGTCTACAACGTCTGCTCGGGTCGGGCGCTGTCCATGTCCGACCTGGCTGTCCGCATGCTCTCGCTGGCCGGGGCCGACTTCGAGTTGGTGCCCGACCCGGAGCTCTTTCGGCCGGTGGACGTGCCGGTGCTGTGCGGGGATCCGGCCAAGCTGCGGGGGGCCACGGGTTGGGTCCCCCGGGTGGAACTCGATCGCACCCTGGCCGATGTCCTGGCCGAGTGGGCCGACCGGGTGCCATGACGCGCCAAAGGCCCCGGAAACGAGACCGGGGCCTTTGGCCCATGCCGGACCCTGCCCTCGGGCGGGGGGGACGCCCGGGGCGGACCGGTCAGGTGGTGTTGCTCAGGCCGCGTGGTCGGGCAGAAGGGCCCGGATCTGCTGGCGGGCCTCGCGGGCCTGGGTCCGGGCCTGGTGCACGAACGAGCGGGCCTGGCTGGGCAGGCGCTGCTCGACGGGCTCCCAGGTCGACTCGAGGCGGTTGATCACCTTCTCCAGGCGGTCGTCGACATCCCTGGCGCGCCGGGTCAGCTCGCCACGGACGTCCTCCAAGGCGCTTTCGACCTGGCTACGGGGCTCGGCCAGGCGCTTGGACAGCTCCTGGCGCCGGACCTGCACCCGCTGGAGTCCCAGCACACCGAGCCCAACCACCACATAGGCGGCGTCGCGGGCGGTCCGGGAGATCTCGTCGGTGAAGTCCTTGAGCTCGGGCATCTGGGGTGTTCCTCCTGGTGGGTCTTGGGGGCAGGACTGCTCTGCTAGCTATTGTAGCAGAGGTCGCTAACAGTTGCAAGCATCTGGGCGGGAGTAGCCTCTTCGCCCTGATGGAGAGCCCGGCCTGATGGAGAGCCTGGCGCCGGCGGTGGTCGCGGTGGTCGTCACCCGCGACCCGGGGCCGTGGTTCGAGGAGACCCTGCGCTCGCTGGCGGCTCAGGACTACCCGGAGCTCTCCGTCCTCGTCCTCGACGCGGCCAGTGCCGTGGACCCGACGCCCACCGTAGCCGCCGTCCTCCCCGAGGCCTTCGTCCGCCGGCTACCCGAGAACCGCGGGTTTGCCGCCTCCGTCGACTCGGTGCTCGGCATGGTCAGCGGCGCGTCACACCTGCTGTTGTGCCACGACGACGTGGCGCTGGACCCCGACGTGGTCCAGGTGTTGATGGAGGAGTCGTTTCGCTCGAATGCCGGAGTCGTGGCTCCCAAGCTCGTCAGCTGGGACGATCCCGCCCGCCTCCTGCACGTGGGCATGGGGGTGGACAAAGGCGGCGCCGTGGTCGACCGGGTCGAGCCCGGCGAGATCGACCATGGCCAGCACGACGCCGTGCAGGACGTGTTCCTGGTCCCCGGAGGCTGCATGCTGGTCCGAGCCGATCTGTTCGCCGAGCTCGGTGGCCTCGCTCCCGCCGTGGTGGCCATGGGGGACGACCTGGACCTGTGCTGGCGGGCCCAGGTAGCGGGGGCACGGGTGATGGTGGCGCCCGGAGCCAGGGTCCGGCATCTGGAGCTCATGGCGAGCGGCCAGCGGCCCCCGCCCGTCTCCGCTCCGAGCTTGCGTGCCCTGCAACGCCGACACGAGCTGCGGGTCGTCCTGATTTCCTACGGGCGCTTCCACTTGATCAGGGTCCTGCCCCAGCTCATGGCCCTGGCCTTCGGAGAGATAGCCGTCGCCCTCCTCACCGGGCATCGCGACCGTGCCGCCGACGTCGCTCACGCCTGGCGATGGAACTGGGCGACGCGCAAGGACGTGCGGGCCGATCGCGCTGCGGTACGGGCCCGCCGACGCCTTCCGGACTCCGAGGTCCGCCGCCTGCAGCTTCGAGGCAGTTCCCGGCTGACCGGTTACTTCCGACGCCTGTTCACCCACGGCCTGGAAGCCGCCCACGCCGGCGGTGCCCACTCGGTGGCCAACGTGGTCGGTCTGCCCGAGCCGCCGGCCACGCCCGGCCTCCCGGACACGACGACCGCTCCGGCTGCAGCGGTTGGCGCCGGTATCGCCGTC
>JASHZK010000017.1 GCA_030042575.1 Acidimicrobiales bacterium | reverse complement strand
CGGTCGGGCCTCCCATGAGCGCTGAAGAGAGCGACATGGTCCTAGCCGGCGCTAGCCGGTGACGAAGACATGCCCTGGCCGCCCTGGCTCGAGGATGGCGGACACCGCGATCCGGCCCTGTCGGCCGGGCTCGTGGGTGGCCGACCACAAGGCGCCAACCGGCTCCAGACCCTCTGTCCACGCGTAGGGGCAGCTCGAACAGGCCCGGGCGAGAGGCTGCCCGACGACCCCGAGGATCTTTCCAAAATATGACTTGATCCATCTGTATTATAGTAATATGATGTCGACCATGAGCCCTGTGACCACGACAAACGACTCGTGGGCCCAGACGCGCCGGTGGTCCTTCGACGAGCGCTGTCGCTGAATGGATCCAGGCGGCCGGAGCCGCCCTCGTTTCCTATCCGTTCGCTACTGGAGGTTCCGCAACCTTGTCGAACAACTCCCTTCTCCTGAGCGACCTCGTCCAGGGCCGGGCCGCTCCCGCCGAGCCGACCGACCGGAGGGCCAGGCGCTGGTCTCGTAACCGCCCGCACGCCGGTGGCGGCCAGGTGCTCCCGATCGAGTCGCTACGAAAGATCGCCACAGAGCTGGCGGGATCACCGCCGCCAACTGGCTTGAGTTGGGATCGAGCCGCTGGGCGCCGCTATGCCCGGCTGGCCGACACCGCCCGTTACGACGCCTGGTTGATCTCCTGGTCACCTGGATCCTGCCTCGAGTTGCACGACCACAGCGGTTCGGTCGGCGCCGTGGCCATCGTGGCCGGCAGGCTGGTCGAGATCTCCACCGACCTCCGATGGCGTCAGCCGGTCCGGACCCGGGTCGCCTTCGCTGGAGGTGTCTTTGGCATCACCAAAACCTGCGTCCACGAGGTCACGAATCCCGGCCCCGGTGACGCGCTGAGCGTGCACGTCTACTCGCCGCCGCTCCGGTCGATGACTTTCTTCGACTCTCGCCCGCCTCGATTCCTCACGCCCCTGTACCGGACGGAGGGCGACCTCACCCTGCTCCGAGAAGAGGCGACGTGACCAGGCCCTCGCCCTCGAATGCCTCGACTGTGCGAGCAACCTCCACGGAATTCGAGTCGCACATCATCGACGACGATCGGCGATCTCGAGGAGTCCTCGCTCTGACGATCCTAGGGACGCTCAGGGCGCTGGGAGCGTCCGGCGCCACGTCCAACGCCCGACGAGCGCTTGAAGAGCGCCGAAAGGCCGAGGAAGAAGTCCTCCGCCTCGAGACTGCCATGAGCACCCGCCACGGTGCGCACCGCTTCCCCCGAGCCGGCTGAGCCGGGGAGTCCGCCGCCACCCGTGCCCTCGTTCCCCCACGAGGGCCGGGTCGGGCGGTATGTCTGGAGCGACGCCACGGAAAACAGGTCGGCGGAATGGCGGGGTGTCCGCCACGAGCGGCCTTGGGACGAGATGGTCCAGGCGTCGGCGGATCAGGCCACGAGCAACCGTAAGCCCATGTCTGCCGTGTCGAGAGCGACGAGGTCGCCGTTGCGTTCGGCCCATCGGCCTGAAACAAGATCTGCACTGAGGTCGCGCACTGCCCTCCGCTCGACCTCTGGGCCGAGCCTGTCCCATACCGATATTCCGCGTCGCACGTGCACGTCCAGATACGCCTCGGGACGGCGCCAGTAAGCCTCGAAGAAGCCATCGACACAGTCCCACGGCACGGGCACCTGCTCTATGTGAGCTCCTATCGAGCTGGCTAGCTCAACCAGCGGAGGCGCACCAACGAGAAGGTCAGCGACCTCCGGCAGGTAATCGCGTGTGAGCCAGAACCGGTTTCGCCACCCGGCGTCGCCGAAGTCGAACGTGAACACCACTACTCGGTGAGCTACGCGGCGCATCTCCCGGAGTCCGGCGACTGGGTCCTGCCAATGGTGAATGGTGCTCACCGCCATGGCGGCCTCGAAGGACTTGTCCTGAAAAGGCAGGTGCTCGGCCCTGGCACCTACGCATGGTGCTGCGTACGCCGGGCGCTGCGCACGCATGATCGCCGACGGTTCCACCGCCGTGACGGCACGGTCCGAAGGTTCGTAGGAGCCGGTGCCGGCTCCGACGTTCAACACTTTGCGAGCCCCGCTCAGGGCAGCCCAGATTCGAGCAGCGATCCGTGGCTCAGTGCGCCGAGTGACTGTGTAGGTGGCTCCGATCCTGTCGTACAACTGCGCACTCGCCATGCCTCTCCCCTCTTGGAGCCCCGCCGTACAAGCGCCATGGCGCGGTCACTCTCCGAGGAAGTCGACCAGCAGGTTACTCAGTTGCTCGGCCCCATGAACCGGTACCCAGTGATCAACATTCTCGATTCGCTCATACCGCCAAGACCCTTCGACGAAGCGTTGCGAGCCTGTCATTTGTTCCTCAGTCAAGGCCATATCGCCGCTGCTCCAGACCCCCATTGTTGGGCAAGAGACCGGCGGGAGCTCGAACGGCGTGCGATCGTGGTGGAATATCGCAGGCGAGATATTGGCGCGATACCAGTTCAACCCGGCGGTAAGGGCGCCGGGCCGGGACAGGTCAGCGACCTGGCGATCGGCGTCGACATCGTCACCTGGCTTGGCACCTCCCCAGGCCCACTGGCGGAAGAAGGCCCACTCGTTCTCGGCCAGCGCAGCCTCAGCGACACCGGGGAACTGGAACCAGAGCATGTACCACGACAGCTGCTTCTGAGTCAGACCGGCGCCAGCGAACGCCTCGGGATGGCCGACGGAAACTGCCACGAGCTTCTTCACGCGATCAGGGACCAGGGTCGCCAAGGCCCAGGCCAGGGCAGAGCCCCAATCGTGCCCAACGATATCCACGCGCTCCAGCTCGAGCGCGTCGAGTAAGGCGGTCACGTCGCCGACGAGGAGCGGTAGGGCGTACTGATCGACAGGCTCCGGCTTGTCGCTGTCGCCGAACCCGCGCAGGTCGGGAGCGATGGCGCGGTACCCGGACCGAGCCAGTGCATCCAGCTGATGGCGCCACAGGTGCCATGAGTCAGGAAAGCCGTGGAGGAGCACGACCGGTGCGCCGGATCCGACCTCGGCAACGTTGAGCGTCAGCTGACCGACCCGCATGCGCCGCTCAGTCACTTCCTCAGGACTCGCCATGGCAACCTCTCTCGTATCCACTTGACAGTCTTCTACACGTCACGGCGGAGAGCCGAAACGGCGCTCCTCACAAATGGGTATCCGGCGGGACTCATGTGGGCACCGGCAACGAGTCGAGCCGCCGCCGCTCGGCGCGACCATCGGCTTC
>JASHZK010000123.1 GCA_030042575.1 Acidimicrobiales bacterium | reverse complement strand
GCCTCGAACGCCGACAGGTAGCGCTCGATCGCGTCCTCGGCCTTGGTGATGCCGGCGTCGATGACGGCGAGTTCCTTGTCGTGGTTCGCTCGCTGGGAGCGCGCCCTGTGCCGGGTGGCCGAGACGGCCTTGTCGAAGAGGTCAGTCCGCTCGTAGACATGCAGCAACGAGTCGAGGATGGCTGCATCGAGCTCCTCGGCCGGCAGGCGCTCGGCATCGCAGAACTTGGTGCCGTAGCGCTGGCGTGAGAAGCACGTGTAGTAGCGGTACCGGTAGCGATTGCCCACGGCCGAGGTCCCGACGAAGTGCTTGCCGCAACGGGCGCACACGACGAGGCCGGCCAAGAGAAAGGGGGACGTGGCCGACGCACGTTTTGAGTAGTCCTCGCCGCGCTCGGAAAGGAGCGCCTGGACCCGCTCGAAGAGCTTCTTGTCGACCAGGTGCTCATGCGGGCCGTCGTGGAGAGCCTCTCGGAAGAAGACCTTTCCCACGTAGACCGGATTGCGCAGCACGGTGAGGACGGCCGTGTGGCTCCAGGGTCGGCCGGCCTTGGTGCGGTGTCCGGCCTCGTTCAGCCACACCGCCAGCGCCCGGGCGCCCTCTCGGCCATGGACGTAGCGGTCGAACATGACCGGCACGAGCGGCGCCTCGTCGGCCTTAGGCGCCAAGAACCCGGTCTGGGTGTCCACGTCGTAGCCGAAGGGCCGCGAACCACCGCACCAGGCCCCGCGCGCCGCCTTTCGCTCCATACCGGCGATCACCCGGTCCACGATGGTCGCTCGTTCGAACTCGGCGAAGACGCCGAGCATCTGGACCATCATCCGCCCGGCCGGCGTCGTAGTGTCGAAGGGCTCGGTCGCCGAGCGAAAGGCGACCCCGGCCGCATCGAGGTCTTCGAGGAGCTGAGCGAGGCCCCGCACCGAGCGGGAGAACCGGTCGACCCGGTAGACGAGCAGGAGGTCGAAGCGGCCAGCGCGGGCCTCGGCCAGGGCGCGTTTCAATTCGGGGCGCTCCGTCGACGCTCCCGAGGCCTGGTCGCTGAAGCGCCGGGTGAGCTCCCAGCCGTCCTGGCTCTTCACGTACGCGCCGAGGCGT
The DNA here is from genome assembly GCA_030042575.1 of Acidimicrobiales bacterium. GTDB lineage: Bacteria > Actinomycetota > Acidimicrobiia > Acidimicrobiales > UBA8190 > UBA8190. Next base: position 3,276 of record JASHZK010000123.1, on the reverse strand, counting down.
TCGGCCTGGGCTTCGAGGGAGTAAGGCTGGTGGTCCTCGTCGGTAGAGATCCGGGTGTAGGTGGCAACTCTCACGGGTGTGGCTCCTTGGGTGTGGGATGTGGACAGGTGGAGGAGACCTCCGACGGAGGCGCTGGTCAAGCCGCCTCCACGTCGTCGGGATCGGTGGAGGTGGCGAGCAGCTCCGCCAGGGTGGAGAGTGCCGCCTCCTCGTGGACCGGTTCGAGATGGACGTAACGTGCGGGCTGAAGCCTCAGATCCCGCTTCCGGCACGACCGGTTGCGCGACGAGACGGCGGCGTGCTCGCCGCTGGAGCGGTGGGGTTGGTGGTGCGCAGACATGGTTGGAGCCCAGCTACGACCGGAGACAAGCGCCCGAGGGTCGATATCAATCGCTCGATCGCGTCTCGAAGTCAAGGCCCGCGGCAAAGATTTTCGAGATTTCTGGCTCTCGGCCCACTCGTTCGCAGCACGAGGGTATGAGCGGGGGACTCCTGGGGTAGGTCATAACTCGTCACGTGACGAATTCTCTTGCCCTCACCTGCGAGTGGTGCGACCGGCCCCTACCGGCGCGGGGGAGCCGGGGACCACGGGCGCGTTACTGCCGGGCGTCGTGTCGCCAGCGCGCCTACGAGGCTCGGTTGATGGCCAAGGCCGTAGGTAACACCGGCCACATCCGATACTCAGAGCAGCGACTCGATGTCGCCGCCTTCCTTGAGCTGGCGCGCAAGCTGGAGCATTTGGCTAGGGCACAGGAGGCAGCCCGAACTATCGCCCTCGATGAAGATCCGGACTACGGCGCCGCTTTCGAGCAGCTCTTTGTCGCGGTGGCACTTCTCAACCCTTTGAACGCGACAGCGGAGATCCAGAAACTCGCGAGATGGAACTACGGCGTTATGGCGAAGCCCAAGGCCTGACTGTCCACAGCGAAAATGTCATCGTCGCTGGAGGGGACTTTGACGGACGAGCCGACGGCGCTAGTTGCGAGGTCGATGGGATAGATGGCAGGCACACCGACGATGGTAGCGACGTAGGCGGTCTGACCATTGGGAGTGATCGCGATTCCGCCGACGTAGCCGCCGTTCGCTACCGATATGGTTGAGCCGACGGCACCTGTCGCGAGGTCGATGGGGGCGACGAAGGGGCTGCTGTCATTCTCGGCGATGACGTAGACGGTCTGGCCGTTTGGTGAGATCGCGATGCCGCGGGCGAGGCCGTTGTCGGTGACTCCTGAACCGACGACCCCAGAGAGAGTCGCGTTTGCAAGGTCGACTCGCTCGACGCTAATGGGCGTGCCGGTGTCGTTGTTGACGGCCAAATATGCGGTCTGGCCGTTTGGTGAGATCGCAATGCCCCCGGTCGCGTCACCACCCGTTGGGATGGGCGAGCCGGCGGCGGCGGTCGCGAGGTCGATGGGAGTGATGCCGGAGTCCCCCGCCACGTAGGCGGTCTGCCCGTTGGGAGTGATGGCGATTCCGAGAGCGCCGGCCGGCACCGCTATCGGTGAACCAGTGGTGCCGGTAGCCAGGTCGATGGGAGTCACGGTGCCGTCGGGGGTGTTGTCGTTGGTCACATACGCCGTCTGACCACTTGGGGTGATCGCGATACCGCCAATGTAGAACTCAGTACCAAGCCCGGGCACCGTGATAGATGAGCCGACGGCGCCGGTGGCGAGGTCGATGGGGTAGATGGTGTCGCCAATGCCCACATACGCGGTTTCCGACGGTGTGCTCGGCGCGGAAGTGTTCGGCGTGCTGGTGTTCGGGCCAACGGAAGGCGGCGAACTATCCGAGCACCCGGCGAGCGCGAGCGCGGTCACCGCCAGCGATGCCGCCAGCCAACTCTGCCTACCAAGCATGGATGGCCCTCTACACCCCCGATGAAGTGGGCCAACGGTAGAACAACGCAGGACTTGCGGCAACTGGGCGGCGCACCGCTGTGGGTGGTCGCTGGACGGGGGCGCCTATCCCGCTCTCTCTCGTCCCCCCTGCTCCTCGGTCCGGCGCCGGTACTTCCGGGTCTCCGCAATGCGGTCCTGGGACTCTTGTGAGATCGGCACCCCGGCCAGTTCAGCGAGTCGAAGCCGTAGGCCGTCGTAGCCGATCGGCGCCCAGTTGGCTTCGTCCGGCCGCTGTGTCGGCCCCAGGGCGGCCGTCGCCACCGGGACGGTGGCTTCGGCTAGGGAGCGCCGAGCGCCGGCCTCCCGGCGCGGGTGGCCGAAGCAGAAGCAGATCCAGTAGGCGAGGCCACTTGCAAGCTGGAGGTCGATATAACTCTTGAGCTTCTGCCCCAGCCGCTCGAGGGTCTCGGTCGAGCGGTCGTACTCCAAACAGAACACGACCCGGTTGCCGGCCTCCTCCCAGACGCCGAGCCCGTCGGGCAAGGCGATCCGGTCGAACTGGCTGGCGCAGTGGCGCTCGGACCACCACAGCGACAGGTCGCAGTCCTCCCGGCGCCGGGACTCGGCAACCAAGGCGCTGAAGAAGCCGTTCACGCCGACGAGGTGCCGGAGGCGCTGGCTCTTACCGATGGCGAGGGCCCGATCCGCAGACCATCGGGACTTGTCGAGATCCTCGCCGCGTTCGGCGGCAATGACCATGGCGCCGAGCTGGTCGAGCACGTAGTGGTACGGGAGGCTGGCGTAGCGGTGGTCGAGCGGCTGGAAGCGATCCACGAGGCGGAGTCGGTAAAGCGTGGTCAACCGGTGCTGAGCGGTGTTCGCGTTGTCGAAGTACATCTCGGCCAGCTGGTCGGTCGTGAGCACACGGTGGCGATAGAGCATGGTCAAGATGGAGCGGTCCCGTTCGGTCAGCCGATGCGCCACGTCCATCACCAGCCCGTCGCCGACCTTCGGTCGAAGAGAAGACTTCATCAGAAACAACCCAAGAAGTCGGGGTTCGCGACTGGCGGGGGTGTAGTAGCCCTACGCTGGTCGTTCGCGCCGGGGAGGGTGCTCCGTTCAGGACTGGCGACCGTGCTGGCGAGGGGGATGGCGACCGTGCTGGCAATCCTGCGGACCGGCCTCACGTGGCGTACCCGTCACGGCGGACCTTGGCGTGCCGCGCTGCCAGGCTGATGACCGGCCCTTCGACCAAGGGTTCGAGGTTCGCATTGTGGGAGGCCGGGGGCGCCGATTCGACTGCCAGCGATTTCTCTGCTGGTGCATTTCCACGGCGCGAAATTCGAGGCCAGCGATGACGAGGTGAGCTCGACCGGTCGAGGAGATCGTCACACCGCCCTCGTACCCTCGGAGCGTGAAGGTACGAGACGTCATCCGC
>JASHZK010000122.1 GCA_030042575.1 Acidimicrobiales bacterium | reverse complement strand
GCGGTGGTGATCGCCCAGTACAGGCCCGTGGTGAAGGGAAGGCCTTGTGAGGCGGCGAATGCCGCACCTCCGGCCACGACGCAGACGGCGGCACCGGCGAGTAAGAGAGCCACGTGGCGACGGTGGCCCACTTTGATGATGCGGGACAACAGGAGGAACACGCGGGCCATTATCGCTCCTGGTCCCGGACGAAGCGCGTCCACGATGCTCGCCGGGGGTTCCTGGACCAGGAGCCGTCACCCGGATCTCCACCCGCTGTGGATCGGCGGCACCTGTGTGGGTTTGCTCAGGTCGGATAAAGGGCATGGCGGAGGGCCACGACTGACTCCTCGATGGCTACAGTCGCTTGCGCCAGCACGAAATCCATGCTGTAGAAGCCGTGGATCATGCCCTTGTAGCGTGATGCTCTGGCCGGCACCCCCGATTCGAGCAGGCGGTCGGCATAGGCTTCCCCTTCGTCTCGGAGGGGATCGAACTCAGCGGTGATCACCAGGGCCGGCGGCAACCCACTCAGTGTGTCGGCGAAGAGCGGGGAGGCGTCGGGGTCCTTCCGCTTCGACACCGGTAGGTAGTGGTCGAGGAACCAATCCATGCCCCCGGTCGTGAGGAGGTACCCTTCGCCGTTGTCCTTGTGGCTCGGCAACGCCCGGGTGAGGTCGGTGGCCGGGTAGACCAGGAGCTGAAAGCTGATGGGCGGGCCGCCGGCGTCTCGAGCCTTGATGCTGACCACGGCGGCCAGGTTGCCGCCCGCGCTGTCGCCGGCCACGGCCAGGCGGCTCGCGTCGACGCCGAGGTCGCCGGCGTGCTCGTACACCCAGCTCGTGGCGGCCACGCAGTCCTCTACCGCGGCGGGAAAGGGATGTTCAGGGGCCAACCGATAGTCGACGCTCACGACGAACGCCGGCACGGACGTCGACAACTGTTGGCATATCGAATCGTGAGTCTCGATATTGCCGATGACCCACCCCCCACCGTGGAAGTACACGACCGCCGGCAGGGGACTGTCGCACTTCGGCCGGTAGAGGCGTACGGGAATCTCAGCAGTGGGAGCGGGGATCAGGCGGTCCTCGATCGGGGCTCGCTCTTCGGGGTACCTCCCCAGGGCGGCCAGACGGGCAAAGGCTGTGCGGAGCTCCTCGGGACCGAGCTGGTCGATCGGAGGTTGGCCCAGTGCCTCCAGGTGGTCGAGGATGGTTCTCACCTGGGGATCGAGAGGCATGATCCGACCCTAATGCCGGACACGAGACGGCGTTGGACCGTTTCCAGGGACCGGGCGACGACCCGAGCCGTTGTCTTCCGTCGACTGTGATCGGATAGATCTACACGTCTCGGTGGGACAGCTCGAAGGGGATAGCCCATGGTCAAGGTGGCAGCGGGAATCACGATGTCGGTCGATGGCTACATCACAGGGCCGGACGACGCCCCCGGTCGTGGGCTCGGGATCGGAGGTGAACGGCTCCACTACTGGGTGTTCGGTGGACCCTGGAGCTACGACTCGCCGCAACGGGGTCAACCCACGGGCGTGGACAAGAGCTGGATGGACGATGTCCTGGGCGCCAACGGAGCGGTCGTGGCCGGAAGGGGCACCTATGAGGCCGCCGGTCACTGGGGAGACAAGAATCCCTGGGGTATACCGATGTTCATCGTCACCCATCGACCTGCGGAACAGCCGCCAGGCGGGGACTTCCTCTTCGTCGGAGACCTGACCGAGGCCGTAGAGCGGGCAAAGGCCGCGGCCGGCGACAAGCAGGTTCACGTCATGGGGGGTGCCCAGATCATCCGGCAGGCTCTGTCTGCTGGACTGGTGGACGAGCTCACGATCATCGTCGCGCCGCTGGTGCTCGGTGGTGGCAAACGATTGTTCGAAGGGTTCGCCGACTCGATCGAGCTCGAGCACCTCGGCGTGCGGCAATCGCCCTTCGCCACCTTCATCGACTACCGGGTGAAGGTGAATTGATCGCACGGCCAGTCAACTGCGCTGCCATCGTCTCGCCCGATGGCCAGGGCGAGGATGTCCAGGGTCCCCCCGGTATCGGCCCCAGGTAGTGGCGGCGGGCTTCCGGCACCGCCAAGTCGGGACGGGGCGCAGGCGGCCGGGCTGTCCTGGCAGAGCCGATCGCGAGCGTCGTGCCGTACTGTGGTCGACGAACGATCACCGCAGTCCCATGTGGACCAAGGGAGGAGAGGAGAGCTCGATGGTGGAGGATGCAGTCATGCCCAGCGACGTGTCGGCAGCCGTGAACACGATGCCGGTGCATGCCGGGTTGCGCTCCCTAGGAGAGCCCAACTCGATAAGGCGACAGTTCGACTTCTGGGACGACCGCTTGGAAGGACGACGCGTGTTCTCGGAGCTGCTGGGTACCTTTCTCCTCGTCCTGGTGGCTGTGGGTGGCGGCATGGTCAACGCCCGCTTCGGTGGCCACGTCATCTCGACCGGTGAGCAGGTGGTGGCGCCGGGCCTGATGGTGGCCGCCATCATCCTGTTCATGGGGACAGTGGGAGGCGCCCACCTCAACCCCGGGGTCAGCATCGCCTTCGCCTTGCGGGGCGACTTCCCCTGGAAGCGGGTGCCTGCCTATGTCGTGGCTCAATTGGCGGGAGCCATTCTGGCCACGCTTGTGCTGTGGGCGCTGATCGGCAAGCACGGGGCGGCGGGCCTGACCCTGCCGGGCCACGGCATCTCCACCACCACGGCCATGCTTTGGGAGACGGTCCTCACCGTGGGGCTGGTGAGCACGATCCTGGGGACGGCCTCTGGCGCCCAGCAAATCGGGCCGTTCGCTGCTTTCGGAGTTGCCAGCTACATCGTGCTGGCCGGGCTGTTCGGAGCACCCGTGAGTGGCGCCTCCATGAACCCGGCTCGTTCTCTGGGGCCGGCGCTGGTGCTCAACGACTGGACATCCTGGTGGGCCTATCTGGTGGGGCCGGTGCTGGGGGCAGTCGTCGCCGTGGGTATCGCCTACCTCTTGCGCGGCCCGGGCGGAGGTCAGTCGGGTACCGCCGCGGCCCAGGGGACACTGGGCACCCGCTGGTTGCCGGGACGCATCGGGGAACCTTCCTCTTCTGGGCCGGCTGCCCCGCCCCCGACCGACCACGACGACACCAAGCGAGCCAATTGAGTTCGTGACGAGATGGCGACCATCCGACGGGCGCGTGCCCAGGAAGGACCCCGGCTCCAGGAGATCGAGTCGGCCGCCCACGAGCAGTTTCGGGTCGTCGGCTACGACAACGTGGCCGATGACCCGCCAGATTCGATCGAGGTGCTCACCGAGTACGCCGACGCCGGCCGGTCCTGGGTGGCTGTGGGCGACGACAACGAGGTGATCGGCTACATCCTCTTGGACGTGGTGGACGACGCCGTCCACGTCGAACAGGTAACCGTGCACCCGGACCATCAAGGCGCTGGAGTGGGAAAGGCGCTCCTGGACCAGGCCAACAAGTGGGCGGGTGCCACCCACAGAGCGGCCGTGACCCTCACGACCTTCTCAGAAGTCGAGTGGAACAGGCCGCTGTACGAGCATCTCGGATTCCGAGTCTTGCAGGACGACGAGATCGGTCCCCAGCTGCGCGCCGTCCAGCAACACGAGGTGGAGCAGGGGTACGGGCCCGAAGGCCGGGTGGCGATGCGGCTGGACGTTGTAGCCTCGGGTGGAGACATCTCGGGGAGTGGACTCATGGCCGACCGTCGACAATGGGGCTCCGCCACCAGGGCCGTCCACGTCCCCTGGTCGTATCCGGGCGGGCAGCAGCCATCGAGCACCCCCATCTATCAGACGTCGTTGTGGCGATTTGACTCGTCGGCCCAATTCGCCGACGTCATGGCCGACGTCGAACGAGGCTACGTATACGGGCGAGGATACGGAAACCCCACTGTCGAAGCCTTCGAAGCGGCCCTGGCGGAGCTCGAGGGCACCGAGGCGGCTTTTGCCTTCGACTCGGGGATGGCCGCCATCCACACCGCCGTTACCGCCTCTGCTGCTGGAGGTCAGGCCATCGCCGCCAGCACCCGCCTCTATGGCGGGACGTACTCGTTGTTCGTGAACGTGCTCCCGCGCTACGGCATCGAAGTCCGGTTCGTGGACGACCACGATCTCGAAGCCGTAGCCAAGGCCGTCGACGGTGCCAAGCTCTTCTACACCGAGACCATCGCCAATCCGGTCCTCACGGTGCCCGACCTGGCCGCCCTGGCCACGTTGTGCGCCGAGGCGGGGGTGCCGGCGGCGGTCGACAACACCTTCGCTTCGCCCTACCTGTGCAATCCGGCCGACATGGGCTTCGAGTTCGTGATCCACTCGGCGACCAAGTACAT
>JASHZK010000121.1 GCA_030042575.1 Acidimicrobiales bacterium | reverse complement strand
CGCTCCAGGCCCCCGCGCGATCCGAGATGGTTGGCGACGGTGAGCACCCGCATACCGTGGCGACACTACCCGTCACTTCTCTAGGGCAGGGCCACCTCGTCTAGGCTCGATCTTCGCAGGCCCCGCCACGGCGATGGGAGTGGCAGGCGGTGACGGACACGACCAAGCGGACCTTCGAGAGCTTCGGCTACGAGTGGAACACTTTCGACGAAATCCGGGAAGAGGACGCCGAGTTCGCCAGGGTGTATTTCCGCGATCTCGACCTGGCGTCGCTTCGGGGAAGGATCGGGTTGGACGCCGGATGCGGCAAAGGGCGCTATACGCGCTTCCTCGCTCCTCACCTCGCCCGGCTCGTGGCTCTCGACGGGTCGCGCGCCGTGGAGGCGGCGGCTCGCAACCTGGCCGAGTACGACAACACCTTCGTGGTGCGCGCCGATCTGTGCGCGGCGCCGTTCGCCTCGGAGAGCTTCGGATTCATCTCCTGTCTCGGGGTCCTGCACCACCTCGAGGATCCCCGACACGGGTTTCACCGGCTGGTCGAGCTCCTGGCCCCGGGCGGCGTCATGCTCGTCTACCTCTACAGCCGCCCCGAGGGACCCGGGGCCCGGCGGGTGGGGCTGTGGCTGGCGAGCGCCCTTCGCACCGTCACCGTGCGGCTGCCTCATCGGCTGCTGCGGGCGGGCAGCGCCTTGGTGGCCGGAGCCCTGTCGGTGCTGGTGGTGCGCCCCGGTGCCTTCGGGGCGCGCCGGCACATCGGTGTGTTGGCGGCCCTGCCCATGGCCGCCTACCGGGGCAAGCCCTTTCGGAGCCTCGTCCTCGATACCTTCGACCGCCTGAGCGCGCCCGTCGAGCATCGCTACGTGTGGGCGGAGCTGGCGCCGTGGTTCGCCGAGGAGGGGCTGGAGGTGCGCGCCGCCCGGGAGGAAGCCGGATGGTTCGTGGTCAGCGGGAAGCGGCAACCAGCGGAGGGACCGACGGCGCCGGCGGCGGCCGCTGGCGGTCACGGCGACGTCGAAGAACAACCATGATCGACGCCAGCGCCAGGGCCACGAAGCCGACGGCGGCCAGGCCCAGGCCCAGGACGAAGCTGCGCGGTGTGTAGTGCAGATGTACCACGTAGTGGCCGGGTGGGACCGTGGCCTGGAGCATCACCCCGTCGAACCGTTCGAGGGGAAGTGTCCGCCCGCCGATGGTGGCGTGCCAGCCGGCCACGTCGGTGAGCCTGAGCCGCAACACCTCGGTCGTCGGGGCGTCGATCGTCACGTTCCAGGAAGCCGGGCCCGGATAGGAGACCGGTGCGGGGGTTCCGGGAGCGTCAGCTGGTGGGAGCTTCCCTCCGGCGGCCAGCGGTGACAGCGTGGCCCGGGCCGCCCCCGGAACGCGGTACAACGCCCCTATCGGGGCCTGGGCGGGGCCGATGTAGGTGACGAACCGGCCACCGGGCAAGCTGGCGCCCGGCGGTTCGAGCACGTAGGCGATGCCGAATCGTCGTGCCAGGGCGGCCGAGCTGATGGCGGGGCAGTAGATGCCGGGTGTGAGGGGAATCGGTTCCCCGGAGTGGCCGGTCATGGCCAGGTACGTGGTCTCGTAGGACCTGGGCGTCACCGGGTCGTAGTCCTCAAAGGCCCGCATCTCGTAGTTCAGGTTGGTGTTGAGCGTCGGTCCCATCGAGTGCAGGAAGCACGTGCCTGCGCCGTAACCGAGGAGCTCGTCGCCGACGACCTTGGCCAGGACGAGGTCGCGGGGTGAGGCCTTGGCTGGCCTGGAGAACCACAAGGGGGCACCGGTGTGCACCAAGAAGGCCGACGACAGCACCAACAGCGCCACCGCCGCTGTGCGGCCCGAGTCCCCGAACGTCACTGTCCACGGCGTCCGGTCGGTGCGCCGACCCGCCAGCGCCACGATCGCCGTAGTGACGACGACGAGCACCACCGGCCCCACGAAGCTGTAGTCGCGGGCGCTGGCAGCGGCGGGGCGAATGTGTCCGCGGCTGAAGGTCCACGCTGCCAGGAGCACGACGGCACATCCGACGGACCCGGCCAGCGCCGAGCGCCGCACGGCGCCGTCGAACCCATTGCGCACCAGGGCGTCGGCCCCGAAGCCGGCCAGCGTCGCCAGGACGAGGGCGAGCACGAGGAGCCCGCCGCGTTGCCAGCGGACGCTCGGGACCATGTTGTCGAGGATCGAGACAACCGGGTGGGCGAAGGTCAACAGCGCCGATACCACGCCCAGGGCGGCGAACGCCCGGACCGTCCCTCTCCTGCGCTGGACCCAGAGACCCACCACCGCGAACACCAGGGCTACGGGCCCGACGTAGGAGTAGGTGGTGGAGATCGCCGGCCAGTCGGTGCCCGGGATCTGTCGCCCGTTGAGACCAGGCACGAGGATCGACAGAGCGACTTTGCCGGAGAAGGCGGTGGCGCTGATGCGCCCCGAGGCGAGGGCCGTGTGGAGGAGCGCCGCCCCGGGAAGAAGCAGGGGCGCACCCAGGGCGAACCCGGCGATCCCGCTCATGACCAAGTCACCCACGGGACGCAGGATCGGTCCTCGTCCACCCAGCAAGGCCGTGCGCTGGACCAGGAGGGCGGCCACGAAGACCACCAATCCCGCGCCCAGCGAGGCCAGGGTCTCGGGCTGCCCGGCGTAGACGGCCAGAGCGACGGCGACGGCCACCCAGGTGACCCCGGCCAAACGGTGCCGGCCTCTCAGGACGACCACCGCCCCGGCGAAGAGCCAGCCGGCCCAGGAGATCACGCCGGCCACCGGCCAACCGAGCCACCCCACCACCGGACCGCTGAGCTCGAAGATGGTGGCAGCCGTGGCCGAGCCGATGGCGCCGAGTCCCAGCATCCGTCCCAGGACGTAGACGCCCCCGCCGGCGATCACCATCGTGGTGACGATGCCCGTGGCGAAAGCGATCCCCACGGGAAACAGGTAGCCGACGAGGCTCGGGAGGCTGAAGGTCGCCGACTGCCAGTTGAAGGCCAGAGGAGTGCCCAGCAGGCTGTAGGGGT
>JASHZK010000120.1 GCA_030042575.1 Acidimicrobiales bacterium | reverse complement strand
GGACCTGGCCGAGGTGACGGCGCAGGTCGACCTGGTCTCGCTGGGCGCCCACAAATTCGGCGGCCCCAAGGGGGTCGGGGCCCTGGTGGTGCGCAAGGGCACGGCGCTCGCCCGGGTCCTCCACGGCGGCCCCCAGGAACGCGACCGACGGCCGGGCACCCACAACGTGGCCGCCATCGCCGGCATGGCCGCCGCCTACGAGGTGGCCGCCACCCGGCGGGCCACGGAAGGGGCCACGGTCTGCGCACTGCGACGGCGCCTGGCCGACGGCCTGCGCCATGCGCTGTCCGGTACCCACGAATCGGCCGCGGGCAGCCCCCGGCTGCCGGGGACCTGCCACCTCCGTTTCGACGACGTGGAGCAGGAGGAGCTGCTGTTGCTCCTCGACGCCGCCGGGGTGTGCGCTTCGGGCGGTTCGGCGTGCGCCAGCGGGGCTCTCCGGCCGAGCCACGTGCTCCTGGCCATGGGGCTGTCCGCCCGGCAGGCTCGCCAGGCGCTGCGCTTCACCCTGGGCTGGAGCACCACCGAGGACGAGGTGGAGCGGGCCGTCACCGCGGTGACCAAGGCGGTGGAGCAGCTGCGGGCCGAGCCCCGTGGCGGCGGGGGGGAGGAACGCTGACCATGCGCGTGCTCGTGGCCATGTCCGGCGGGGTCGACTCCTCGGTCGCCACCGGGCTCCTCGTCGAGCAGGGCCACGACGTGGTGGGCGCCACCTTGAAATTGTGGGGCGGGGCGTCGGACTCGGGATGTTGCTCGGTGGCCGATGTGGAGGACGCCCGAGCCGTGGCCCGGCGTCTGGGCGTGGCCCATCACGTCTTCGACATGGGCGAGCTGTTCGAACAGTCGGTGGTGAGCCCCTATGTGGCCGGGCACCACAGAGGTGAGACGCCCAACCCCTGCATCGAGTGCAACCGCCACGTGAAGTTCGGCGCCCTGGCCGAGCGGGCCCGGCGCCTGGGCTTCGACGCCGTCGCCACCGGGCACCACGCCAGGATCGCTCCCGGTCCCGACGGGCCGCGCCTGGTCCGGGGGGCGGACCGGGCCAAGGACCAGTCGTACGTGCTGTCCATGCTGAGCTCCCACCAGCTCGCCGCCGTCCTCCTCCCCGTCGGTGCCATGCAGAAAGAAGAGGTCCGGGCCTGGGCCCAGGCCCACGGCCTTCCCACGGCGGCCAAGCCCGACAGCCAGGACGTGTGCTTCATCCACTCGTCCGCCGGTCGCCACGGTTTCCTGGCCGGCCGCATGGAGCTGCACCCCGGTGCGCTGGTCGACGAGGACGGCGGTCACGTCGTGGGCACGGTGCCGGCGGTGGAGCTGGTCACGGTGGGCCAGCGACGCGGGCTGGGGTCGGGTGCCGGTGGCCGACGGCGCTTCGCCCTCGACGTCGACGTGGCCCGCCGGCGCGTCACCGTGGGCGACGCCTCTCGGGCCGGCCGCGCCTGGCTGGCGGTGGCCGGTTGGCGCTGGGCTCTTCGCCCCCTCGAACCCGGGGCCCGGGCCAGGGCCCAGACCAGCGCGCACGGGGCGGCGTGGCCGTGCACCGTCTTCGCCGGCGGGCTGTCCTTCGACGAACCGCAACGCCTGGTGGCTCCGGGCCAGACCGTGGCCCTCTACGACGAGGACGACCCGGAGATGGTGGTGGGTTCGGGGCTGGCCGTCCGGGCGGCGGCGTAACGGCCCGTCGGTACGCTGCGGCCCATGACGTGGCGCCCCGATGCCGCCCAGCGGGCGGAAGAGCTGCGGGCCCAGATCGCCTACAACGACCGGCTCTACCACGAGCTCGACACCCCGGAGATCCCCGACGCCGATTACGACGCCCTGGTGCGCGAGCTGCGGGAGATCGAGGAGCGCCATCCCGAGCTGGTCACCGCCGACTCGCCCACCCAGCGCGTGGGCGGGGCGCCGTCGGTGCTCTTCGCCCCCGTGCGCCATCTGGTGCCCATGATGAGCCTCGACAACGCCATGGACCTGGACGAGCTCCAGGCCTGGGCCGGCCGCATCGGTCGGATCGATCCCCAGGCGCTCGAAGCCGACTTCGTGTGCGAGCTGAAGATCGACGGACTGGCCATGTCGCTCACCTACGAGGCCGGACGCTTCACCCGCGCCGCCACCCGGGGCGACGGGGTCACCGGCGAGGACGTCACCGCCAACGTGGCCACCATCGGCGTGGTTCCCCATCGGCTGTCGTGGCCCGAGGACCGGGGGCCGGCACCGTCGGTCCTCGAGGCGCGCGGCGAGGTGTACATGTCGGTGTCGGCCTTCGAGGAGCTGAACCGCCGCCAGCTCGAAGCCGGGCAGAAGACCTTCGCCAACCCCCGCAACTCGGCGGCGGGCTCGCTGCGGCAGAAGGACGCGGCCGTCACCGCCAGCCGGGAGCTGGCGTTCTGGACCTACCAGGTGGGGGCCCTCGAAGGCGGCCCCGAGCTGGCCCGCCACAGCGAGGCCCTCGAGCTCCTGCGCCGGTGCGGCTTTCCCGTCAACCCCGAGATCACCGTGCTGCACGGCATCGACGAGGTGTTCGCCTTCTGCTCGGATTGGCAACGGCGCCGCCACGATCTCGACTACGAGATCGACGGCGTGGTGGTCAAGGTGGACGACCTGGCCCTGCAACGCCGGCTGGGAGCGACGTCGCACGCGCCGCGCTGGGCGGTGGCCTTCAAGTTCCCGCCCGAAGAGCGCACCACCAAGCTCGAGGACATCATGGTCTCCATCGGCCGCACCGGGCGGGCCACGCCCTTCGCCGTGCTGGAGCCGGTGTTCGTGGGGGGCTCCACCGTGGGACTGGCCACCTTGCACAACGAGGATCAGGTGCGCCTCAAGAACGTGCGTCCCGGCGACACCGTGGTCGTGCGCAAGGCGGGTGACGTCATACCCGAGGTGGTGGGGCCGGTGCTCTCCGAGCGCCCCAAGCGGGCGCCACCGTGGAAGTTCCCCTCTGTGTGTCCGAGCTGCGGCGAACCGCTGGTGCGGCTCCCCGGGGAGAGCGACACGTTCTGCACCAACCTCAACTGTCCGGCCCAACGGGTGCAGCGCATCGTCCACTTCGCCTCCCGTGGCGCCATGGACGTCGAAGGGCTGGGGGAGAAGCGGGTCGTCCAGCTGGTGGAGGCCGGCCTGCTGTCCGATCCGGCCGACGTGTACTCGCTTCAGCGCCACGAGCTCCAGGCTCTGGAGCGCATGGCCGAGATCTCGGCCGACAACCTGCTGCGGGCCGTGGAGGGCTCCAAGCAGCGCCCGTTGTCACGGGTGCTCGTGGCCCTGGGCATCCGCCATCTCGGGCCGACCGGGACCCGGGCCCTGGCCCGGGCCTTCCCCTCGATCGACGAGCTGCTGGAGGCCCCGGTGGAGGCGCTGGCCGCCGTGGAGGGCATCGGGCCGGTCATCGCCGATTCGGTGGCCGAGTTCCTGGCTTCGCCGGCCAACCGTGAGGTGATCGAGAAGCTGCGCCGCGCCGGACTGACGTTGCGCGAGCCCGGCGGGTCGGCCCGACGGCGAGCTGGCGCTCGTGGTACTGGCGCTCGTGGTGCCGGTGCTGGTGGTGCCGGTGCTGGTGCCGCTGGTGCTCGTGATGCCGCTCCTCCTGGTGCCGGGGATGGTGGCGCGGGGGAGCCGGCACAGACCCTGGCCGGGAAGTCGGTCGTCGTCACCGGGACGCTCGACGGCTACACGAGGGAAGAGGCCGAAGAGGCGATCCTCGCCCGTGGGGGCAGGTCGCCCGGAAGTGTTTCGGCCAAGACCTTCGCCCTGGTGCTCGGCACCGAGCCGGGAGCAGCCAAGGTGCGCAAGGCCGAGGAGCTGGGGATCCCCGTCGTCGACGGGACGCGCTTGGACGACCTGCTCGAGACGGGCGAGGTGCCTCGGGGATGAGCGAGTGAACGCCGGGGATCCCGGCCACTTCCCGCCGCGGCTCCCGGTGTCGGCGGGAGCGCTCATCACCGACGGCGCCGGGAGGCTCCTCGTCCTCGAGCCCACCTACAAATCCGGCTGGACGATCCCCGGCGGCCAGATGGAGGCGGACGGGGAGACACCCTGGGAGGCCTGCCGTCGCGAGGTGCGCGAGGAGTGCGGGTTGGTGGTCGAGCGCGGCCGTCTTCGCTGCGTGGATTTCCTTCACCCCCGGCCCGGACACGACGGTGGGCTGCGCCTGCTGTTCGACTGCGGCGCCCTCGACGAGGAGGCGATCGCCGGGATCGTGCTGCAAGCAGGTGAGATCGCCGACTTTCGCTTCGCAGAGCTGTCGGAGGCCGAGATGTTGCTGAGCGGGCCGCTTCGCCGGCGAGTGATGGCCGCTGTGGCGTCCCCGTCGGTGCTGTACCTCGAGGACGGTCGCCCGGTCGCCGCCGTGTCGGCCTGAGCCCCGCCCCTGCCCCTGCCCCGACCACGCATCGGCGCCGCCGTCGGCCTGGTGGCGGCGTCCACCGTCGGCGTGGCGGGCCTCGGTAGCCTGGGCCGGCACCCATGGCAACCATCACCGACTCCATCGGGCGCGTCCTGGCTGGGCGGTACCGCATCGAATCGGCGCTCGGCAGCGGGGCTTCGGCCCACGTCTTCGCGGCGTGGGACGTCACCCTGCGACGCCGTGTCGCCATAAAGGTCCTGCACCCGGCGCTGGCAGGCGACACCACCTTCCTCCGCCGGTTCCGAGCCGAGGCCCAGGCCGCCGCCTCGCTCAACCACCCCCACGTCCTGGCCGTCCACGACTGGGGTGAAGACGAGCACGCTCCGTTCCTGGTGCTCGAGCTGTGCGCCGGCGGATCGCTGCGCGACATGCTCGAAGAGGGCCGCCTGCTCACCGTCGCCCAGGCCATGATGGTGGGGGCCGAAGCGGCCGAGGGCCTGGCCTTCGCCCACGCCCGGGGCTTCGTGCACCGGGACATCAAGCCGGCCAACCTGCTCTTCGGCGAGGACGGCCGCCTGCGCGTCGCCGACTTCGGTCTGGCCCTCGCCTTGGCCGAGGCGGCCTGGACCGAGCCCGTGGGCACCACGGTGGGCACGGCCCGCTATGCCTCCCCCGAACAGGCCCAGGGCCGGCCCGTCGACGGACGGGGCGACGTGTACTCCCTCGCCCTCGTCCTCTACCAGGCCGTGACCGGTGTGATGCCGTTCACGTCGGACACGACGTTGGGCACGTTGATGGCCCGTGTCGGGGCGCGGCTTCCGGACCACGACGCCCTGGGGTCGCTGGGCCCCGTTCTGGCCGCTGCTGCCGCCCCCGAGCCCGAGCAGCGCATCGACGCCGCGTCCTTGGCGTCGCGCCTGCGGGCCCTGGGTGCCGAGATGCCGCAGCCCGAGCCCCTGCCCCTCGTCGGCCCCGGCGGAAGGCGCCTGTCGCTGTCGTCGGTGGTGCCCGAGGTGCATCGGGGATCCGACGATCTCACCGAGCTCGGCGTTGGTGGCGCAGGCGGAGGCGGTGCTGGCGGAGCCGGTGCCGGTGCCGGTGGTCGTGGCGCTGCCGCCGACGCGGTCGTCGGTGGGGCTCGTGCCGGCGGGGTTCGTGCCGGTGGCGCTCGTGGCGCCGGAGCCGGTGGTGCTCGTGGCGCCGGGGCCGGTGGTCGTGGCGCTGCCGCCGACGCGGTCGTCGGTGGGGCTCGTGCCGGCGGGGTTCGTGGCGCGCCACGGCGGTCACTCAGGATCTCGCTGGT
>JASHZK010000119.1 GCA_030042575.1 Acidimicrobiales bacterium | reverse complement strand
CATGGCCGTCACCGCCGTGTAGTTGCCGTGCATGCCGGGCATGCCCAGGCACAACTGGTGCGAGTCGGGGAACGATCCTCGGGCCATGAGCGTGGTGACCACGGGAATGCCGGTTCGCTCGGCCAGGATCCGCAGTGGCTCGGTGGCTCGCGCCTTGAGGATCCCGCCCCCGGCGTAGATCACCGGTCGCACCGCCTGCCTGATCAATCGGGCGGCGGCGCGTATCGCCTCAGGGTCACCGGCGGTCTGAGGTCGGTAGCCGGGCAGATCCAACTCGTCGAGCGAGGACGGCCAGTACCACTCCATCTGGCTGTTCGACACGTCCTTCGGCACGTCGATGAGCACGGGCCCCGGACGGCCGGTGGTGGCCACGTAGAACGCCTCCGACACGATTCTCGGCAGGTCCTGGGCGTCGGTCACCAGCCAGTTGTGCTTGGTGATGTCCATGGTGACGCCGGTGATGGGGCATTCCTGAAAGGCGTCGCTGCCGATGGCCTGCGTGGGGACCTGACCGCTCACGACCACCATCGGGATCGAGTCCATGGCGGCATCGGCCAGGGGGGTGACGATGTTGGTGGCGCCCGGCCCACTGGTGACCATGGCGACGCCGGGTCGACCCGTGACCTGGGCATACCCTTCTGCGGCATGCCCGGCGCCCTGCTCGTGGCGCACCAGGATGTGGCGGATCGTGGAGTCGAGGATGGGGTCGTACACCGGGAGGATCGCCCCGCCCGGCAGCCCGAACACCACCTCCACGCCCTGCATCTCGAGGCTCTTGATCAGAGCCTGTGCTCCGGTGAGTTTCATGGTCCCTCGCAGGTTTGGTCGTCGGACTTCGGTGGTCGGAGTTCGGGGTTTCGTCCCGGTCATCCGCGCTTCGGGTTATCGGTGGGGCGGTCGTCCCGGAAGCCAAGAGACCGCCCGTGAAAGCAAAAGACCTCCCCTTTGGGAGGTCTCAGCGCACGCAACCGCGGGAAGGCGACGTGCGCTAGGTCAGTACTACCAGAGCGGAGGTGGGCCGGGACATGTTCGGTGAAGTGTGCCACGAGAAGCGCCCATGAGCAAGCCACTGGTCGGCCTGGCCCGCCATCTGGCGGTCGGCCAGCCGGTGCCCGTAGCTTTGAGCCCGTCCGATCGACGCCAGGCCAGGTCCGGCCGAAGCTCAGATCGGAGATCGAGTCCGAAGCCGGGGGCCGGGCGGAACCTCTGCGGCCGGCAGCGGAGGCAGTTCGTGGGCAATCAGGACGAACTGACTGAGTGGCGAGCCCGGGCACGGGCGTTTGGCGCCGTGGCCGAGACCTATGCCCGGGTGCGGCCCGGCTACCCCTCGGAGGCGGTCACCTGGCTCCTCACCGAAGGAGCCAGTCGTGTCCTCGACGTAGGAGCGGGGACCGGGGCGCTGAGCCGGACGCTGGTCTCGTTGGGATTGGACGTGGTGGCCGTCGAGCCCGACCCGCAGATGCGCCGGGTCCTGAGCGAGCAGGTCTCCGGGATCGATGTGCGCGAGGGACGAGCCGAGGAGCTGCCGCTCGACACCGCCGACGTCGACGCCGTGCTCGGCGGGCAGATGTGGCACTGGGTGGATCCCGACACCGCTGCCGCCGAGGTGGCCCGGGTATTGCGACCGGGAGGGACGCTCGGACTGCTGTGGAACCTCCGGGACGAGCGTTCCACGTGGATGGCGGCGCTCGGCGCCCTCATCCGAGGAGACGACCGCACAGGGGCACGGAACCGCCGGGTGGCGTTGCCGAGCGGTTCACCCTTCGAGGGTGGCGCGGTGCGCCAGTTCTCCTGGAACCAGGAGCTCACGCCGTCCGACGTGATCGATCTCGTGGCCACCCGCAGCAAGATCCTGGTGCTCGACGACAGGGACCGCCAAGCCGTGCTGGATCAGGTGGCCGAGCTCGTTCGCACCCACCCCGACCTCGCCCGAAAGTCGGTGATCGAGGTCCCTTACGTGACGAGCTGCTTCCGGGCCGTCCGACAGGCCGACTCCGGCACCGGCCCCGATCTCACGGCTCGGTGACGGCACCGCGATCGGCTCCGGTCACCAGGCGGGCGTACTTGGCCAGCACACCGCTGCTGTAACGCGGCTCTGGGCGCTTCCACCCCTGACGCCGCCGCTCGATCTCGGCTTCACCCACGGCCAGGTCGATGCGCCTGGAGGGCACGTCGATCACGATGCGGTCCCCGTCGGCGACCAGGGCGATCGGTCCACCGTCGACCGCTTCGGGGGCGACGTGACCCACGCAGTAGCCGTGGGTCCCACCTGAGAACCGGCCGTCGGTCACCAAGGCGCAATCGGCGGCGCGCCCGGCCCCCTTCATGGCACCGGTCACCGCCAGCATCTCCCGCATACCCGGACCACCCTTGGGCCCTTCGTAGCGGATCACCACCACCGTGCCGGGCTCGATGGCCCCTGCCAGGATGACATCGAGGGCGTCCTGCTCGCCGTCGAACACCCTGGCCCTCCCCTCGAAGCGAGGTTGGTCGATGCCGGCCACCTTCACCACCGAGCCCTTGGGGGCCAGCGAGCCACACAACACGGCGATTCCGCCGTCGGCGTGGATCGGGGCGCGGAGGGGATGGATCACCTCGCCGTCAGGCGCCGGAGGGTCGGTGGCAGTCAGGTTCTCGGCCAGGCTGCGGCCGGTGACGGTGAGGCACTCGCCGTGCAGGAGCCCGGCCTCGAGCAGCTCCCGCAAGACCACTGGGAGCCCGCCGACTCGGTCGACGTCCACCATGTGGTACCGGCCATGGGGCTTGGTGTCGGCGATGTGGGGAACGCGGGACCCGACGCGATCGAAGTCGTCCAGGGTGAGCTCGACTCGGGCCTCGTTGGCGATGGCCATGAGGTGGAGGACGGCGTTCGTGGACCCCCCCAGGGCCATGACGACGGCGATGGCGTTCTCGAAGGCCTCCTTGGTCATGATGTGACGAGGGCGAATCCCGCCGGCCAGAAGACCGATCACGGCTCGCCCGGACTCCGAGGCCAGTTGGTCGCGTCGTGGGTCGACTGCGGGGGGGGTGGCGGACCCGGGCAGGGACATGCCCAGGGCCTCGGCGACGGCGGCCATGGTGTTGGCGGTGAACATGCCGGCACAGGACCCTGCTGTGGGACAGGCATTGTGTTCGATGAGCGACAACTCGGCGTCGCTGAGGGCACCGGTGGCGTGAGCACCGACGGCTTCGAAGACGCTCACGATGTCGAGCACCTGGTCGCCGGCGTGGCCAGGCATGATGGTCCCGCCGTAGAGGAAGACCGACGGCAGGTCGAGTCGGGCAGCCGCCATGAGCATGCCCGGTAGGGACTTGTCACATCCGGCCAGGGTGACCATGGCGTCGAAGCGCTCGGCGTGCATCATGATCTCGACGGAGTCGGCGATGATCTCGCGAGAGACGAGCGAGGCCCGCATGCCCTCGTGACCCATGGAGATGCCGTCGGAGACGGCGATGGTCACGAACTCGATGGGAAAACCGCCCGCCCGGCGCACACCGACCTTGGCCTCCTTGGCCAGCCGATCGAGCGGGAGGTTGCAGGGAGTCACCTCGTTCCAGGAAGAGGCCACCGCCACCTGTGGCTTGTCCCAGTCGGCGTCGGTCATGCCGATGGCGCGCAACATGGCCCGCGCCGGGGCGCGGGCCGGTCCGTCGGTGACTTCGTAGCTTCGGATCTTCATGCTCCGCTGATTCAGCGGGGAACCACCGGAACCCTCGGGCTCTGTCATGGGGCCAAGACTACGGCCCTCTGCCGAGGATGTCGGCCGAGGCACCTGGAGGAGGCACCCATTCCCAGCGGCCCGGGCCTCCGCGCAACTCGTAACCGTCATAGGTCTTCATCTGGTGGTGGAAGCGGCACAGACGCGCCAGGTTCCAAAGTTCGGTGCTTCCGCCTTTGGCGAAGGGGACCTTCCAGTGGTCGATCTCGAGGCTGAGGCTCACGTCGCACCCGGGGACCACGCAGGTACGGTCCCTCGCCTCGAGCGCCGTCTCCACGTGGCTGGGCACGGTGCGACCGAGGTGGCACACGGTTGTGACGTCGACGCCGCTGTCGATCACGAGCCTGGCCGTTGCGTCACCGACCACGTTCTCGATGGCGGCCAGGGGGACCGGTCCCACCCCCGGCACCTCGCACAGCTCGCCTTCCTCCACCCGGCCGCAGTGGAGGGCTTCGAGGTTGACGTGGTAGACGAGATCGGGTTGACGGCGCCTACCGCCGATATGGCCCCGGAAGGTGTCCTGGCGCACGTCTCCGACGACCAGCGCCACGAGGGCGTCGGCCTCGTAGCATTCCCGCGACTCGGCCACGACGCCGGCATGAAGCGCTTCTTCGGCGACGAAGAGGGCCCGACTCCGGACGTTGGAGATCACCTCGGCGCCGCAATCGGGGGTCAGGCGGGTGTGAAGGTGGAAGGCGCCCTCGTGATCGAACCAGTGTCGGAGGAACCGGCCCTTGCGGATGCCGGTCACCTGCTCGGCCTGATCGACGGTGTTCATCTTGACCAGCCGGGCCCGGTACTGCAGGCCCTTCAGGCTCAGGTACCCGGCGGCCTCGATGAGGTCGGCCTCCGATCTCGGGTCGGCCGATGCCGCCATGGCGATCTCGCGTGTCTGCTGAACCGACAAGGTCCCGCTCCGCAGGGCCTCTCTGGTGGCCGGCAGCGCAGGCAGGGTCCGTGCCGTCTCGAGGGTGGAGATGGCCTCGCCGATCGAGCTCTTCGTCTTCTGGGCCAGCCAGTCCGCAGCCGAGCGGTGGCCCTGCTCCCTCCACTTCATGCATTCGGCCGCCCTCTGGGCGAAACCCAGCTTGCCGGCGGCCACGGCCCGCTCCAGCTTGACCAGCCTTTCGAGGACGCTGGCGGCGTCTTCTCCGGTCACCCGTTTCGGATCCGCCTCGGCCACCACGCTCTGCACGATGGCGAGAGCGCGCTCGAGACGGGCGATGGCGCCGGTGTCGACGGGCTCGCCGTACCCCCCGGAGGAGCCGGCGTCACCGGGCCCGGTGCAAGCGTCGGCGACGTCGACGGCGTCGGCATGTGCGGTACCAGCTGCGAGACCCATGCGGACAGCCTCGCCTCCGGGTGTAACAGCGAAGCCGAGAGGCGGCTCAGCCTCGCAGGCGGCGCAGCTCGGCCACTACCGCCTTGCCGTCTGCCTTCTGACCGGTGGCCTTCATCACCTCCCCGATGAAGAACCCGGACAGCCTGTCCTCCCCGGCTTTGAAGCGCTCCCATTCGGCTGGGTGCTCGTCGACGACCCTGGCCACCTCAGCCTCGAGCGATTCGACGCTCAACGCCTCGAAGCCCATTCGGCGGGCGATGTCCGCCGGGTCGCCTCGATGCCCCAAGAGGTGGGGAAGCACCGCCTTGACCTGGGTGGCCGTGAGCTCGCCACGCTCCTCCATCTCGAGCAGCTGCGCGTAGGCGGCGGGGGCGAGCTCCTTGGCAGCGTCAGGGAGGGCGGAGGCCTCGTTGGCCGTCCGGGCCAGCGCCAGGGCTGGCCCGACGCCGGCGCCGGTGGCAGCCAGAACCAGTTGGTCGAGATCGTCCTCCACCACGGTGGCGATCTGGTCCTCCTGGGCCACGGTGACCGGACTCGCATGGGCGACCAGCTCCCGGAGCCGGGCTCTCCGGGCCGCGGGCATGGGGGGCAACGCCGAGGCGACGTCCTTCTGCCAGCGGGCGTCGGGGGCCAGCGGGACCAGGTCCGGCTCGGGGAAGTAGCGGTAGTCGAAAGCCTCCTCTTTCGAACGCAGTGCCACGGTGCGGCCCGCCTCCTCGTCCCAGTGCCGGGTTTCCTGAGCGACCTTGCCGCCCGATTCGAGCACCTCTGCCTGGCGCGTGGTCTCGTGCTCGATCGCCCTCACGAGCGACCGAATGGAATTGAGGTTCTTGATCTCGCACCTCGTCCCCAACTCCGCCGACCCGACCGGTCGCACCGATACGTTGGCGTCGACCCGCATGGATCCCTCCTCCATACGCCCGTCCGACGCCTGGGTGGCTACCAGGATCGAACGCAGCTCGACCACGTACTCGCGGGCTTGGGCAGCCGATCGCAGGTCGGGAGCCGAGACGATTTCCACCAGGGGAACACCGGCCCGGTTGTAGTCGACCAGGGAATGGTCGGCGTCGTGGATGCGGCCCCCGCCGCCGATGTGAGTCGTCTTCCCGGTGTCCTCCTCCAGATGGGCCCGCACGATTCCGATCCGGTTCCCGTCACGCAACTCGAGGTGGCCGTTGACATTGATGGGCTCGTCGTACTGGCTGATCTGATAGTCCTTGGGCATGTCGGGATAGAAGTAGTTCTTCCGGTGGAAGGTCGAAGGCCGCACCTCGCAGCTCAGGGCAGTGCCGATGCGCATGGCCAGCTCCACAGCGCCGGCATTGAGCACGGGCAGCGAGCCCGGAAGACCCAGGCACACCGGGCAGACGTTGGTGTTGGGCTCGTCGCCGAAGGCGTTGCGACACCCGCAGAAGAGCTTCGTCGCCGTGCGCAGCTCGCAGTGCACCTCGAGGCCGATCACGGGCTCGTAGCCTGAGCCGCCGTTCACCGGGCGCCTCCCGACCGGCTCACGGGGCACCGGCTCGACCGTCGAGGTCTGCCAGCAACGCCGCATCGGCCAGGCGCGGTGCAGGCGATACCGGTGCCTCTCCTTCCAGCACGGCGGCGGCGCGAATCAGCATGGATTCACCCAGGGCGGGGCCCAGAACCTGCACGCCGATGGGCAGGCCGGCGTCGTCGGCGCCGAAGGGCACGCTGATGGCAGGGTCACCGGCCAGGTTCGAGGGGACCGAGAAGACGTCCGACAGGTACATCGACCACGGGTCCTGGACCCTGTCGCCCAGGGCAAAGGCAGTGGTGGGCGTGGTGGCGCCGAGGAGGGCGTCGGC
>JASHZK010000016.1 GCA_030042575.1 Acidimicrobiales bacterium | reverse complement strand
AACCTGGCCGCCTTGGACCGGGTGGCCGGCGCCACCGGCTCCTGTGCGGCCATCGTCGGCTTCGTCGACGCCGTGGGGACCGACAGCCTGCCTCGGGCGGCGGCGGGCGCCGCCGGCGCCGGGACCCAATCGCGAGAGGCGGCGGTGCGAGGAGCGCCACGTTGGTTGCGCAACGCCGTGGCTGTCTGCGCCGGGGGACGGGTGATGGGGGTGTACCACAAGCGCCTCCTGCCCAACTACGGGGTGTTCGACGAGGACCGCTGGTTCGCGCCGGGGACCGAACCACTCGAGCTCTACGGGGTGGGCAGCTGGCGGGTGGGGGTGTCGATCTGCGAGGACCTGTGGTTCCACGAAGGCCCGCTGCCCGCCCTCGGGGCCGCCGGCGCCGATGTGATCGTCAACGTGAACGCCTCGCCCTACTCCATCGGCCGCCTGCGCGAGCGCCTGGCGGTGATCCGGGAGCGGGCGGCCGAAGCCGGCTGTCCCATCGCCTATGTGAACCAGGTGGGCGGGCAGGACGAGCTCGTGTTCGACGGCGGCTCGCTGGTGGTGGGCCCCGACGGCCGGGTTCTGGCCCAGGCCCCCCAGTTCACCGAGTACGACCTGGTTCTCGACCTCGAACCCCGCCCGCGCCACGGGGCGGGCACCGTGGCCTGCCTCCCGGTCGCCACCCCTCGCCCGGGGCGGGGGTGGCGACCTCCCCCGCCCGTGCCCGAGCCGCTCACGGAGGAGGCCGAGGCCTACGGCGCCCTCGTCCTCGGGACCCGCGACTATCTCCGCAAGAACGGCTTTACCGACGCCGTCATCGGCCTCTCCGGCGGGATCGACTCGTCGCTGGTGGCGGTGGTGGCGGCCGACGCCCTGGGGGCCGAGCACGTCCATGCGCTGTCGATGCCCTCGCGCTATTCCAGCGAGGGATCGCGTCGCCACGCCGCCGAGCTGAGCGCGACCCTCGGCCTCGACCTGCGGGTCGTCGCTTTGGAACCGGCCCACCGGGTTCTGTCGGAGATGGTCGGCACGGTGCTGGGCGAAGAGGTCGCCGGTCTCACCGACGAGAACCTCCAGTCCCGCATCAGAGGGCTGCTCCTCATGGCCGTCTCCAACGCCAGGGGGTGGATGGTGCTCACCACCGGCAACAAGAGCGAGCTGGCCACTGGTTACTCCACCCTCTACGGCGACTCGGCCGGCGGCTTCGCCGTGATCAAGGACGTGCCCAAGACCCTGGTGTACCGGCTGTGCCGTTACCGCAACGCGCTGGCCGGCAGTGACCTGGTGCCGAAGGCGGTGCTGGACAAGGCGCCCTCGGCCGAGCTGCGTCCCGGTCAACGCGACGACGAGCGCCTGCCCCCCTACGAGGTGCTCGACCCGATCCTGGAGCTGCTCGTCAGCCGGGACCGGCCCATCGGCGAGGTGGTGGCCGCCGGCTATCCCGCCCCGCTGGTGGTGGAGGTGGCCCGCCTGGTGGACACGGCCGAGTACAAGCGGCGCCAGTCGCCGCCCGGGATACGGATCTCGGCCAAGGCCTTCGGCAAGGATCGTCGCATGCCCATCACCAATCGCTATGGCGACCACTCCTCCGTCGAGGCCGCCGCCGCCGGGCCCGTCGGCTCCGGACCGGCGCAGGACGGGCCCGCTCAGGTGGCGTCGGCCGGGAGCGATCGAAATGAGTGACCGAGCCCCTGGCACCGCGGGCATAGCGGAGACGGCCCGGCTGCTCGGCCACTACACCGCAGTGGAGGAAGGGCTCTTCGAGTTGCTCGGTGCCTTCGCGGCCAGCGAGGTGGTTCCCGAGGCGGCCGTGCTCTTCGACGGCCTGAGTCAGCAACACGCCTGGCACGCGTCGTTGTTCGCCGCCTGCCGCCCCCGCCTTCCCGGCGACGCCGGGGCGCCGGTTGTCCCTCCGCCTCCAGCGGCCGAGCTGCTCGAGCAGTGGGGCGCGCTCGACGACAGCGTGGCGCGACTGGGCCCGCTGGCCCGCGTGGTCCTGCCACGCTTGGTGGTCGGCTACCGCCGGCACCTGGCCCGCATCCGACCCCTCTCCGACGCCAGCGTGAAGCGTGCGCTGCGGCTGGTGGTGCGTGACGAGGTAGAGGCCATGGTCGAGGCCGAGACCGTGCTCGAGTCGCTCTTGGAGCGACCCGGGGCGTCCGATGCCGTTGCCCGGGCGACCAACTCCCTGGAGAAGCTGGTGGCCGGGGTGGGCCCGGGGCTCGTGGGCTGGGCCGGTGAGCACGACAGCTCCGCCGACCAGGCCTGAGCGGTGGCCCGAAGGCCGTCCGGCCTGCTCGCAGCGGGCCCCGCCCGCGGCGCGCACGGACCACCACCAGCCGGAAGGGGGACTTGACGCTCCCGGTAGAGTGATATCCACAGGGAAGGGAGGCCGTGCCCGTCCCGGGCGGAGGTGGGGCCGGCCGCCGGTCACCGGCGAACGGCCGCCAACACGGCAAACGGAGAGACAACGACGCCTGGTAGCCGGCAGTTGCCGCTACCGGCTCGGCGAAGGGTTGGATGACGTTGGCGAAGGAGCGCGTCGAACGCGACGAGGAGGACCTGGTCAGGCTCTATCTGACCGATATCGGCCAGTATCCCCTGCTCACCAAGGACGACGAGGTCCGACTGGCCCAGACCATCGAGGGGGGCCGTGAGGCCGAGGGCGACCTCACCAAGGGGGGTCGGGAACTGACGGCGGCCCGCCGTCGGGAGCTCAAGCGCAAGGTCCAAACCGGCGAGGCCGCCCAGCAGACCTTCGTCCAGTCGAACCTGAGGCTGGTGGTGTCGATCGCCAAGAAGTACCAGGCGTCGGGCTTGCCGCTTCTGGACCTGATCCAAGAGGGCAACCTCGGTCTCATGCACGCAGTGGAGAAGTTCGACTGGCGGAAGGGCTTCAAGTTCTCCACCTACGCCACGTGGTGGATCCGCCAAGCCATCACCCGTGGCATCGCCAACACGGGCCGCACCATCCGCCTTCCGGTGCACGCCGGCGACACCCTGGCCCGGGTGCAGAAGGCGCAAGCTCGTCTCGAGCTCAAACTCGGCCGTCCGGCCACGTTGGCCGAGCTGGGCGCCGAGGTCGAGATGCCCGAGGACAAGCTCATCGAGGCCCTGCGCTTCCGGGCCGAGCCCCTGTCGTTGTCGGAGCCGCTGCGCGAGGACGGTGACGCCGAGTTGGGCGACGTGGTCGAGGACCGTTCGGCCGAATCGCCTTTCGAGGTGGCGGCCACTTCCTTGTTGCCCGACGAGATCAACCGGCTGCTGTCGCCGCTCGACGAGCGCGAGCGGGAGATCCTGCGCCTGCGCTTCGGTCTCGACCGCGGCGAGCCGCGCACGTTGGAAGAGGTGGGCGAGCACTTCAACTTGACCCGGGAACGGATCCGGCAGATCGAGGCCAGGGCCATGTCCAAATTGCGCCACCCCTCCTCCGACACCGGCGCCCGCGACCTGCTCACGGTCTAGGTTTCGCCGGCCCCGGCGCCGCCCGGTCGGCACCGATACAATCGCCGCCGTGAAGAAGCTGCTGCTGCTCGCTGTCGTCGTCACCGTCGGCCTGATCGCCGTCCGCCGCCTGCGCGAGGCCTGACCTCCTCGGGCTCAGCCGGTCGGGCGTTGGCGTCCCAGGCGCCAGGCCACTAGCGCCGCGCCCGTGGCCGCCACGGCCACGCCGCCCACGGCCGCCGCCGTGGGCAGGTGGGGGACCGGCATGCGGTCGCGCAGGCGCACCGGCTGGAGGAACTGATGGACTTCCCAGCCGCGCTGGCGGGCCAACCGGGCCAGCACCCGGTCGGGGTTGACGGCCACCGGATGGCCCACGGCCTCGAGCATGGGCACGTCGGTGTAGGAGTCGCTGTAGGCGTAGGAGGCCTCGAGGTCGATGCCCTCGGTGGCGGCCAGTTGGCGTATGGCCTCGGCCTTGAACGGTCCGTACGCGTAGAAGGCCATCTCGCCCGTGTAGCGGCCGTCGAGGTCCACCACCGCCCGGCTGGCGATGGCGCCGTCGACGCCCAGGTACTCGGCCAGCGGCTGCACGATCTCCTCCGGTGAGGCCGACACGATGTAGGTCCGCCGCCCGGCGCTGTGGTGCTGCTCGATCAGGTCGAGGGCCTCGGCGTAGATGATGGGCTCGACCACCTCGTCCAGGGTCTCGCGCACGATACGGGCCACCTGGCGCTGGTCCCAGCCCCGGGTCATGGCCAGCACCTGCTCGCGGATGCGGGCCAGCTTCTGGTCGTTGGCTCCCAGGTGGAGGAAGACGAACTGCGAGGCCAGAGCTCGCACCACCGTCGAGCGGGAGATGAGGCCCCCCTGGTAGAAGTGGTGGCCGAAGGCCGCCATCGAGGCCCGGGCGATGACGGTCTTGTCGAGGTCGAAGAAGGCGGCCTCCACAACGGCTGAGTCTACGGCCGGTCTCGGCTACCCTTGCCGGAGCGGCGGCGGGGTCGCTATCGTCGTTCGCCGATCTCCCCCGGCCTGGCGTCGGCGCGCCCGGAGCCGTGTCCACCGGCGCCGATCTCGCCGCTCGTGGCCACCGGTTGCCGGGACCAGAGGCGGAACCGAACGAAGGGAGCAGCACGTCATGACCCACCTCCTGGCCGCAGAAGGCGGGTACCAGAGCTTCGTACTGAGTGGCGCCGAAAAGGCGTGGTTGGGCGTCGTCCTGGCCATCGCCGTGGTGGGCATCGCCGTCGGGCTGCTGCTCATGCGCGGGGTGCTGCGGGCCGACACCGGCACCGACTCCATGCGCGCCATCGCCGCCGCCATCCAGGAGGGGGCGGTGGCCTTCCTGCGACGGCAGTTCCGGGCCATCCTGGTCGTCATCGTGCCCCTGGCGGCGTTGATCTTCTTCACCGCCACCAAGGTGACGAAGCCGAACGGGACGGTGGCCCTCAGCTTCGCCTCGGCCGGTGGCTTTCGGGTGCTGTGCTTCTTGTTCGGGGCGGCCTGCTCCGGTCTCACCGGCTTCATCGGCATGAGCCTGGCCGTGCGGGGCAATGTCCGCACCGCCGCCGCCGCCCGCACCGGGGCGCTGCCGGGGGCTCTGCGGGTGGCCTTCCGCACCGGCGCCATCACCGGCCTCCTGTGCGTGGGGCTGGGGCTCCTGGGCGCCACCATCATCGTCTTCACCTTCCAGAACACGGCCACCGCCGTGCTCGTCGGCTTCGGGTTCGGCGCCTCGCTCCTGGCCCTGTTCATGCGTGTGGGCGGCGGCATCTTCACCAAGGCCGCCGACGTCGGCGCCGACCTGGTGGGCAAGGTGGAGGCGGGCATTCCCGAGGACGACCCGCGCAACGCCGCCACCATCGCCGACAACGTGGGCGACAACGTGGGTGACTGCGCCGGTATGGCCGCCGACCTCTTCGAGTCCTACGTCATCACCATCATCGCCGCCATCATCTTGGGCTTCGCCGCCTTCAAGTCCCTCGGTGGCGCTTTTGCCGCCCACACCGCCCGGGCCGTGATCTTCCCCTTGATCGTGCCCGCCCTCGGCATCCTGTCCTCGGCCGTCGGCGTCTACGTGGTGCGGGCCCGCGCCAGCGACCGCTCGGCCATGGCCCCCATCAACCGGGGCTTCTGGACGGCCGCGGCCTTGACCTTGGTCGGCGCCGGGTTGGTGGCGGGCTTCTATCTCCACTACATGAAGGCGTTCTACGCCGTGCTCACCGGGGTGCTCCTGGCCCTGGTGGCCAGCCAGGTCACCGAGCACTTCACCTCCACCGAGCGCTCCCCGGTGCGAGAGATCGCCGACTCCGCTCGCACCGGCCCGGCCACCACCACCCTGTCGGGAATCTCCATCGGCCTGGAGTCGACGGTGTGGGCCATCATCGCCATCGCCATCGCCGTCGGCGTGTCGGTCCTGCAGGCTCACGGCAACGTCGAGCTCACCTTGTACCTGGTGTCGCTGACCGGCATCGGGCTGCTGTCGACGGCGGGCATGGTGGTCTCCGAGGACAGCTTCGGACCGGTGTCCGACAACGCCGCCGGCGTAGCCGAGATGTCGGGCGAGTTCACGGGCGAGGCGGAGCGCATCATGGTGAGCCTCGACGCCGTGGGCAACACCACCAAGGCCATCACCAAGGGGGTGGCAATCGGCTCGGCCGTCATCGCCGCCGTGTCGCTCTTCGGCTCGTTCGTGGAGACCATCGGGGCCGAGCTGCTGCCGAAGTCCGTCACCGGCAACGCCCTGTTCTTGAACAAGCTCACGCAGATCAACGTGGCCAACCCGACCATATTCGTCGGGTTGCTGGTGGGCGGATCGGTGGCCTTCCTTTTCTCGTCGCTGGCCATCCGGGCCGTGGGACGCTCGGCCGGCACCGTGGTGCACGAGGTGCGCCGGCAGTTCCGCGAGCACCCCGGGATCATGGACTACACCGAGAAGCCGCAATACGGCCGGGTCATCGCCATCTGCACGGCCGCCGCCCAGCGGGAACTGGTGACCCCCGCCCTGCTGGCCATCTTGACGCCGGTCATCGTGGGCTTCGGCATCAGCTACCTGGCCCTGGGCGCTTTCCTGGCCGCCGCCATCCTGACCGGTCAGCTCATGGCCAACTTCCTGTCGAACGCCGGTGGGGCGTGGGACAACGCCAAGAAGTACATCGAGGACGGCCATCTCGGTGGCAAGGGGTCGGAGGCGCACAAGGCGGCCGTGATCGGTGACACGGTGGGCGACCCCTTCAAGGACACCGCCGGTCCCGCTCTCAACCCGCTCATCAAGGTCATGAACCTGGTGTCGCTGCTCATCTTGCCGGTGGTGATCACCCTTCGGCACAACAGCGGCGCCCGCTACGGCATCGCCGGGGCCGCCCTGGTGGTGCTGTTGTCGGCCATCGCCTTCTCGAAGAGGCGCTCCGAGGGTTTCGGGGCCGAGGAGCACGACGAGCCCGTCGTCGAGCCCCCGCTGAAGGAGCAGGTCAGCACCCCCGTCGCCTCCGTCGGCACGGGTGCGTGACCGCCGGGTCCGGCTCCCCCGGTACCGTCGGGTCCCGACGCCGAGGCGCCCGCCCCCGACGCCTTGACGCCACCGACCATGCCTTCCCGGACACGAACCGCCTCTAGGACTCCGCCGGCCGGCGCCAAGCCGCTGGTCATCGTGGAGTCGCCGGCCAAGGCCCGCACCATCGCCGGGTTGCTCGGGCCCGGTTACGTGGTCGACTCCTCGGTCGGCCACATCCGCGACCTTCCCCGCCGCGCCCAGGAGGTGCCTTCGGCGTACCGGGGCGAAGGCTGGGCCCGACTGGGTGTCGACGTCGACAACGGCTTCAAGCCGCTCTACGTGGTGGCCCCGGAGAAGAAGGACGTGGTCGCCAGACTGAAGGCGCTCGTCAAGCAGGCCAGCGAGGTGTACCTGGCCACCGACGAGGACCGAGAAGGGGAGTCGATCGCCTGGCACCTCACCGAGGTGCTCTCGCCCACCGTGCCCGTGAAGCGCATGGTGTTCCACGAGATCACCCCGCAGGCCATCGAGCGGGCGGTGCAGGAGTGGCGTGACCTCGACCGCCGCCTGGTCGACGCCCAGGAGGCCCGCCGGATCCTCGACCGCCTCTACGGGTACGAGGTCTCACCCGTGCTCTGGAAGAAGGTCATGCCCCGGCTGTCGGCCGGACGGGTCCAGAGCGTGGCTACCCGGATGGTGGTCGAGCGCGAGCGCCAGCGCATGCGTTTCCGGGAGGGGACGTGGTGGGACGTCGAAGGGAGCTTCGCCCGCGGGTCCGAGGATCACTCCGTCGCCGGCGACGGGGGTACCGGCTTCAGTGCCAACCTGGTCATGGTGGGGGGAGCCCCGGTGGCCACCGGGCGCGATTTCTCCGAGACCGGCGAGCTGACCGGCGCCGGGGTCAGGCTGCTGGGCGAGACCGAGGCCAGGGCCCTGGCCCAGGGCCTCATGGGCCAGCCCCTCACCGTGAGCTCGGTGACCGAGAAGCCCTACCGTCGCTCGCCGGCTCCGCCCTTCATGACCTCGACCTTGCAGCAGGAGGCCAGTCGCAAGCTGCGCTTCAGCGCCCAGCGCGCCATGCAGGTGGCCCAGCACCTCTACGAGGAGGGCTGGATCACCTACATGCGGACCGACTCGACCACCCTGTCGGACGAAGCGTTGGCCGCGGCCAGGGCTCAGGCCACCGAGCTGTTCGGCGGCGACTACGTACCCGACCGTCCCCGCCGCTACGAGCGCAAGGTGAAGAACGCCCAGGAGGCCCACGAGGCCATACGGCCGGCCGGCGAGGTGTTCCGCACACCTGACCAGGCCGCCCGTCAGCTGCACGGGGACGACCGGCGCCTCTACGAGCTCATCTGGATGCGCACCGTCGCCTCGCAGATGGTGGACGCCACCGGCACCAGCGCCCAGATCCGTCTGGTGGGCACTCCGGTCGGCGCCGGGCAAGCCGAGCAAGCCGAGTTCTCCGCCTCGGGCACCGTCATCTCGTTCCCGGGTTTCCTGCGGGCCTATGTCGAGGGATCGGACGATCCCGAGGCCGAGTTGGCCGAGCGCGACGTGCAGCTGCCGCCGCTGTCGGAGGGCGACCAGGTGCGGGCCTTGTCGCTCGAGGCCAAGTCTCATTCGACGCAGCCCCCGCCCCGTTACACCGAGGCGTCGCTCGTGAAGGCGCTCGAGGAGCAGGGGGTGGGCCGGCCCTCCACCTACGCCAGCATCATCGGCACCATCCAGGACCGGGGATATGTGTGGAAGAAGGCCACCGCTCTCGTCCCTTCCTTCGTCGCATTCGCCGTGGTGGGGTTGCTCGAGCGCTATTTCGGCGACCTCGTCGACTACGGCTTCACCGCCAACATGGAGGACGAGCTCGACGAGATCGCCCAGGGCGAGCAAGAGGCCCTTCCCTGGCTGACCCGCTTCTACTTCGGCGAGCCCGTCGCCCCCACCGGCAACGGTGGAGCGGTGGACATGCGGCGCGGCCTCAAGGAGGACGTAGCCTCCCATCTCGGCCAGATCGACGCTCGGGAAGTGAACTCGATCCCCATCGGCAAAGACAGTGACGGCCGGGACATCGTGGTGCGCGTCGGCCGTTACGGGCCGTATCTCCAACGGGGCGAGGAACGGGCCTCGGTGCCCGAAGAGCTCCCGCCCGACGAGCTCACGGTCGACAAGGCCGAGGAGCTGCTGGCCTCCCCGTCGGGCGACCGGACGCTGGGCACCGATCCCGAGACCGGCCTGGCGGTGCTGGCCCGTTCCGGGCGCTTCGGGCCCTACATCCAGCTGGGCGAAGCCGACGACGGGAAGCCCCGGACCGCGTCGCTGTTCAAGTCCATGTCGCTCGACACCGTCGACCTGGCCCAGGCCCTGGAGCTGCTGCGCCTGCCGCGGGTGGTGGGTACCGACCCGTCGAGCGGTGAGGAGATCGAAGCTCTGAACGGCCGCTTCGGTCCCTATCTCAAGAAGGGGACGGACACCCGCAGCCTCGACACCGAGGAGCAGCTTTTCACCGTCACCGTGGAGGAGGCACTGGCCATCTTCACCCAGCCCAAGCAGCGCCGGGGACGGACCGCTGCCCCCCCCTTGCGGGAGCTGGGGCCCGACCCGGACAGCGGGGCGGCGGTGGTGGTGCGATCGGGCCGCTACGGACCCTACGTGACCGACGGGACGACCAACGCCTCGTTGCGCCGCGGCGACGACCCGGAGTCGATCACGCTCGAGCGGGCCGCCGAACTGCTGGCCGAGCGCCGGGCCGCCGGCCCCTCCCAGCGGGCCCGACCCGCCACCAAGGCTCCGGCCCGGAAGGCGGCGGCCAAGAAAGCGGCCAAGAAAGCTCCGGCCCGGAAGGCGGCGGCCCGGAAGGCGGCGGCCAAGAAAGCTGGTGCCCGGGCGCCGGCGGCCGAGAAGGCTTCAGCCTCCCGAGGGGCGTCGGGGGCGGCGGAGGAGTGAGCAGGCGCGGCCGGCTGATCGCCATCGAAGGGATCGACGGCAGCGGCAAGAGCACCCAGGCTCGTCTCCTGGCCGGTGCACTGGGGGCCCTGCTCACCTACGAGCCGGGCGCCACTCCGTTGGGCCAGGCCCTGCGGAGGTTGTTGCTCGACCCCGCCGGGGTTGGGCTCTCGATCCGGGCCGAAGCGCTCGTGGTGGCGGCCGACCGGGCCCAGCACGTGTTCGAGGTGATCGGCCCCGCACTCGAGGACGGACGTTGGGTCGTGACCGATCGGTTCTCGGCGTCGACCCTGGCCTATCAGGGCCACGGTGGCGGACTGGCGGCCGACGAGCTCGGTCCCCTGGTGGCATGGGCGGCCGCCGGCATCGAGCCCGACCTGAACCTGCTGTTCGACGTCGACCCCTCGGTGGCCGCTGCCCGTCGTCCCGCCCGTCCCGATCGGCTCGAAGGGCTGGACGAGGGTTTCCACCACCGGGTTCGCCAGGGATACCTGGCCATGGCCCGGGCGGCGCCACGGAGCTGGGCGGTGGTGGACGGATCGGGCCCGGTGGACGAGGTGGCCGAAGCCGTGCGCCGTTTCGTCGACGAGCGTCTGGGATCGCCGTCGGGCCCTCGGCTGTGACGCCCGGCGGTGTCTTCTCCGAAGTGGTCGGTCAAGAGCCGGCCCTGGCGTTGCTCAGGGCGTCGGCCGACCGGCCCGTGCACGCCTATCTGCTCGTCGGCCCCCCGGGCCTGGGCCAGCGCGCCATCGCCCGTGGCTTCGCCGCCATGTTGCTGTGTCCGGACGGTGGCTGCGGGCAGTGCCAGGTTTGCCGTCGGGCGTTGTCCGGTGTCCACCCCGATCTGGTGGAGGTGGAACGCGTCGGCGCCGTGTTGAGCGTGGACGACGCCGCCGAGGTGGTACGGCTGGCTCAGCGCCGGCCCCTCGAGGCCGCCCGGCAGGTGCTGGTGGTCTCGGACCTGCACACAGCCCGCCTGGCGGCGCCGGTTCTGCTCAAGACCCTGGAGGAGCCGGCGGGCGACAGCGTCTTCGTGCTCTTCGCCGATTTCGTGCCCGCCGAGCTGGCCACGGTGGCCAGCCGCTGTGTCAGGGTGGACTTGGCCCCGCTCGTGCCCGCGGTGCTGGCCCAGACCCTCCGAGGTGAGGGAGTGGACCCCCGTCGCGCCGACGAGGCGGCGCGAGCCGCCGCCGGCAGCATCGAGCGGGCCCGGCTCATCGCCGGCGACGCCCACCTGGCCGAGCGCCGCGCCCGGTGGCGGTCGGTGCCTGCTCGTCTGGACGGCACCGGGGCCACGGCTGCCGCTCTGGCTGCCGAGCTCGTGGACTCGGCGGCGCAATCGGCCGAACCGTTGCGGACCCGGCAGGCCCAGGAGCTGGCGGCCCTGGCCGAAGCAGCCGACAAGTTCGGTCCACGTGCTGTCCCCGGACGAAAGACGGTGGAGGACCGTCATCGCCGGGAGGAACGGCGTTGGCGGACCGACGAGTTGCGGGCCGGACTGGCCGTGCTGGCCGGGGCCTATGGCGAACGGATGGCCGATGCCGACGCGCCGCGGCTCACGGGCTGGGCGACGGCGCTCGCCGCTGTGGAGGATACGACCAGGGAGCTCATTCGCAATCCCAACGAGACACTGATGCTCGAGGCGTTGCTGGTTCGGTTGTCGGCCGTCTCGGGCTAGCCGAAGTCGGCCCGCTAGCCTGCACCGGTCAAGCCTGGGTAGCTCAGTGGTAGAGCAGCGCACTCGTAATGCGCAGGCCGCGGGTTCGAGTCCCGCCCCAGGCTCGGGGAAAAGTGCGTCAGACTGGCACGATCCGCCCCAGAGGCCCTGGTGGGAAGCGCACCCGACCTGTATCTCCCCCGTGTCGTAGTTTGGGTCGCATGCCGGTGGAAGGGGTGAATTTCGGCGACGTCACTGCGTCCGAACTCGAGCGGATGGTCGTGATCTCTCCCCATCTCGACGACGCCGTACTCGGGAGTGCTCACCTGCTCGCCACCTATCCCGGCACGACGGTCGTCACCGTCTTCGCCGGGAGGCCTTCTGCCTATCCCGCAGTTCCCACGCCCTGGGACGCATTGGGGGGATTCTCGGCCGACGACGATGTGGCAGCACGCAGGCGAGTGGAGGACGAGGCCGCTTTGACCCTGCTTGGGGCCACACCGCTCTGGTTGGATTTCGTGGACCACCAGTACCTGGCCCCCGAGGAACGCTCGGGACCTGCCGAGGTGGCGGCGGTCCTGCAGGAGAAGCTCGTGGACCTCGGTCCCACTTCGGTGTTCCTGCCTATGGGACTGGCCAATCCCGACCACGTGGTGACCCACGACGCGGGCCTGTTGGTGCGCGCCGGACTTCTCGAGTCGGGACGCCGTTGTGGTTGGTTCTGCTACGAGGACTCGGGCTACAAGCACATTCCCGGTCTTCTGGCCTGGCGCGTCTCGCGCTTGTTCCGAAGTGGATTGTGGCCGACCCCCGCCGTGGTGCCCGTCGACCCCGACGCGCCGATGAAGAGCCGGGCGATCGCCTGCTACGCCAGCCAACTCCCACCACTACGACGTGAGCACGCACTCGAGGAGCGGCTGTCGTCCAACGTCCCCGAGCAGTACTGGCGACTCGCTCCGCCCCCCGACGGGTGGGAAGGTCTGGTCGACGTCTGACTGGGATCTTGGGTCGGCTCCGGCCTGTCTCACCGAGCCGGTGGGACGGGCCCGTCCTCCTAACGGAACTGGTAGCGGACCGGCAGGTGCTTGACTCCCGAGACAAAGGCTGATTGCGCCCACTGGGCCGGACCAGCAGGCGCTATCGATTGCAGGGCCAGGGCCAATTTCGAAAGCATGGTGCGCACCTCGCGACGGGCGAACTGAGACCCGAGGCAGAAGTGGACCCCTCCGCCGAAGGAGATCAGACGGTCGGCATCCCCCCGTCTTATGTCGAAGGTCATGGCATCTCGGAACACGTCTTCGTCACGATTGGCGCTCGGGTAGGAGAGCAGCACCCGACCGCCTTTGGGAATGAGCACCTCTCCCACCTCCGTGTCCTCGGTGGCATGGCGCATGAAGTGTCGAACGGGTGACGTCCAGCGGATGCATTCGTCCGCCGCCTTGAAGGCCAAGTCCGGGTCGTCTCGCAGCAGCCACAGCTGGCCCGGATGGCGAAGGAAGGCTTCGACTCCTCCCGACAGCGCGTACGAGGTCGTGTCGTGGCCCGCCGTGGCCACGATGATGTAGTACCAGAGCCGTTCCGCCTCGCCCATCGGGCAGCCTCCGGGCTGGCCGGTGGCGATGAGCGTGGCCAGGTCGTCAGCCGGATGCCGGCGGCGGTCCTCGGTGAGAGCGTTGAAGTACTCGATGAAGCGCATCACCGAGTCGACGGCCCGGGCCTGGGCGTCGGCCGCCTCGCCCATGAACTCAGGGTCGGCTGCGCCGAAAACCCCTTGCGTCAGTTCGAGCATGAGCGGCTCGTCCTGCTCCGGGACTCCGTAGATGTCCATGATCACCCGGAGGGTGAAGGGTTGGGCGACGTCACTGGCGAAGTCGCACTCCCCGCCGAGGTCCCTCATGCGTTGGACGAACACGTCTGCCAGCGCGTCGATGCGAGGTTGGCGGTTCTTCACCGCCGCCGGCTTGAACCAGTCGTTGGTCACCTTGCGGTGCTCCCGGTGCTCGGTGCCGTCGAGGTGGACCAGGGTGCGCGGCTCGGGGATCCCGGCGGCCAGCATCTTCTCCCAGGCTTCGTCGGGACCCAAAACCGACTGGCTGGTGTTGAGCCAGTGTTCGTTGTCCCTGGACACAGCGAGCACGTCCCGGTGACGGGTGAGGACCCAAAACGGCCTGAACCCCGGCAGGTCCACGGCAAGCACCCGGTGACTGCGCCGGATCTCGGCGACCTGTTCGTGCCAAAGGTCCATGTCCGCCCACAAGCTCGGAGTGGCGAACCACTCTCCTGGCTGTTCGACATGGACAGGACGGCGGACATCGGTCATGGCTGCACCTCGGCCTGCGACAGATTCGCCATGCTTCGAGGCATGCTAATCACCTTCCTCGACAACTCGGGAGTAGAGTCCGGGACACCGTCTTCGAGCGAGCGTGTGGGAATCCAATAGCGATGGTCGGCATCAGCTCAGTCCTCGGTCACGACTTCGGGCTCCGTCGCACCTTTGCCTTGGTCCGATTGGTTCAAGTCGGAGCCATCCTGGCTGGGACCTTTTGGCGGACGTGGGTGTGGCCGGCTGGGGGATCGGGCGGTATCTGGGGTGACGTAGTAGGCAGCTTCCTGTGGACTCTCCTCGTCGCCGTCACGGCCATCTTGGTGTGGCCGCAACTCCGTCACACCATCGAGCGGTTCGTGAAGAACCATTTCGAGGACCTCAAGGGCCACATATCCGGGCATCACCGGGCCGTCGAGGAGCTTCGGGACCATCTTCTCGGCCACCAGGTGTCCCACGCCGACGAACTCAGGGAACTGCGACGCCGAATCGACCACGTGATCCAGCATCATCCGGACATCCCGCCACTGCCTGAGACGGACGAGGCTCGAGACCGCTGAACCAACGGCCCCGTCTCTCCGTGACCCTGCCTTCGGGCCCCGGTCGGCGTCGGGTCCTCGTCGGCTGGGGGAACGGGATGTCGGCACCTCCATCCCACTGGCCCCGGCGGCTGGGCGCTCGAGGACAGCTCTGAGCAGGAGTGCCGGCCGGCGGTCCGGGCCGTGAATCCGGGCCGACCACCCCCTGTGTAGCGTTGCCACCGTGGCCGAGCGCGCTCACTTCTCCGATCTGGCCATGGAGCACATGCCGGCCCTCTACACGGCCGCCCTGCGCATGACCCGGAACCCGGCCGATGCCGAGGACCTGGTCCAGGAGACCTTCTTGAAGGCGTACCGGTCCTTCGACAAATTCGAGGAGGGCACCAACCTCAGGGCTTGGCTGTACCGAATCCTGACCAACACCTTCATCAACTCCTATCGGGCGGCCAAGCGCCGTCCGGAGAAAGCCGACGTCGAGGACGTCGAGGACCTCTACCTGTATCGCCGGCTGGGCGACCTGCGCTCGGGTGAGCTGGGGCGCTCTGCCGAGGAGGAGGTGCTCGAGCACATCACCGACGACGAGGTCAAGGCGGCCATCGAGTCGCTGCCCGAGAGCTTCCGCATCGCCGTGCTCCTGGCCGATGTCGAAGGCTTCTCCTACAAGGAGATCGCCGACATCACCGAGGTGCCCATCGGTACGGTCATGAGCCGGATCCACCGGGGAAGAAGGGCGCTGCAAAAGGCGTTGACCGACTACGCGAGTGCGCGGGGCCTGGTCGGCTCCAGCGACACCGCCAGGTAGCGGGCGGGCAGGCAGGAGACGAGGCGAGATGGGACCCGAAGAGCCCGACGACTGCCAGGACACCATCGAGCGGCTCTATCACTATCTCGACGGAGAGCTGACCGACGAGCGCCGAGCGGAGATCAAGCAGCATCTCGACGATTGCTCGCCGTGCCTGCAGGCCTTTGACTTCGAGGCCGAGTTGCGTCACGTCATCGCCATGAAGTGCCGGGACCACGTTCCCGAGAGCCTGCGCCGTCGGGTGAGGGCGGCCCTGGCCGAGGAGGAGAGGAACGCCGGCGGCCACCCCTGACCGGCGGCACTTTCGCCTCTTTCTGTTTCTGTCTCTTCTTTCTCCGCGTTCCACGGGTCGGTCCTCCTTGTCGTCTCGACCGTGGGCGCCGTTCACGTCGACGGGCGGGAACCGGGTGGCGCTCGCCCACGGAGCGCGCGCCATCGGTCGAGTCCCGCGCCCCCGGTGGCGGCGCGTCGCCACTCATCACAACCGACTCACAACGAGCGCCCACCGGTGTGAGCCCGGGGGGGTTCTCGGTCGATATCGGAGGTGAGGGCACCGGAGGGAGAGCCATGGGCGAGCGCGGCGAGCTGGGCGAGAAGTTCGAGGGTTCGATCGGCGGCAGCGCCTTCACCGGCACCGGTCGTCCCTCCCGGACTTTCCCCCAGGGCCGGGTGTGTGCCGAGGACGGCTGCGACACCCGCCTCTCGATCTACAACGAGGGCCGGTACTGCTCCCGCCACGAGCCCCAGGCCACCCCCCGCATGCGGGGCAAGAAGATCGCCTGA